>NZ_JAALED010000161.1:0-4292 GCF_014145155.1 Dietzia sp. B19
GAGATGGCCCTGACCAGATCGCCCGCGCGGAGGCCGCGCTCCTGGGCGGCGGGGCTCACCGCGATGACGAACGGCACCTTCTCCGAGCCCCCGGCGGTGAGGAAGATGACACCGGCATCCCCACCGAGTCGGCCCTTGAGGTCGGACGCGAGGGTACGCAGGTCGCCCGCCGCTCCCCCCGGGACGTCGTGGGCGAGCACCCGGATCCCGTCGAGGTCCTCGGCCGCCGAGAGCAGGTCCCCGGCCCGCGAGGCGAGCTGGGCGGCACGCATCGACTCCAGTGCCTTCTCAGCCTCCCGCAGCTTCGCGGTCAGCGCGGCCACCCGGTCGGGCAGTTCGTCGGCGGGCGCCTTGAGCGAGGTGGCCAGGCCCGACACGAGAGCGCGCTCACGGGCCTGGTGCCGGTAGGCGTCCATCCCGACGTACGCCTCCACGCGCCGGATACCCGATCCGACCGAGGCCTCGCCCAGCAGACTCACCGGGCCGATCTGCGCGGAACTGGACACGTGGGTGCCTCCGCACAGTTCCATCGAGAACGGTCCGCCGATCTCCACCACCCGGACCAACGACCCGTAGTTCTCCCCGAACAACGCCATCGCGCCCATCCGCCGGGCCTCGTCGAGGCTGGTCTCGATCGTGTTCACGCCGTAGTCGGCGTCGACGGCGGCGTTGGTGATCTCCTCGACCTGCGCGAGGACGTCCGCCGGGATGGAACCCGACCAGTTGAAGTCGAACCGCATGTACCCCGGCTTGTTGAGCGAGCCGGCCTGGACGGCCTCCGGTCCGAGGATCTGACGAAGTGCGGCGTGCACGAGGTGGGTGGCCGAGTGGCCCTGAGTGGCCCCCTTGCGCCACTCCGGGTCGACGGCCGCGGTGACGAGCTGGCCGGCCTCGACCTCGCCGCCCGTGAGGACGCCCTTGTGGATCCAGAGCTTCTTCCCGATCTTCTGCACGTCGTCGACCTGCATCTGGAAACCAGCGGTGGAGATCATCCCGCGGTCACCGAGCTGGCCACCGGACTCGGCGTAGAACGGTGTGCGGTCGAGCACGAACTCCACCGCGTCTCCCTCGCGCGCGACGTGGACGGCCTCTCCGCCGGAGACGATGCCCAGGAGGGTGGACTCGTCGGTGAGTTCGGTGAAGCCGGTGAAGACGGTCTCACCGGCGTCGAGGAAGTCGCGGTACACCGACAGGTCGGCGTGGGCGTGCTTCTTGGACCGCGAGTCGGCCTTGGCCCTGGCGCGCTGCTCGGACATGAGGGAGCGGAAGCCCTCCTCGTCGACCTGCAGTCCGGCCTCGGAGGCCATCTCGAGGGTGAGGTCGATCGGGAAACCGTGCGTGTCGTGCAGGGCGAACGCCTGGCGGCCGGTGAGCACCGCCGCGCCGGAGGCCCTGGCGTCCTCGGCGGCACGCTCGAAGAGTTGGGTTCCCGACTCGAGGGTCTTGAGGAAGGCGACCTCCTCGGCCACGGCGATGCGCTCGATGCGCTCGTAGCCGGCGATCGTCTCGGGGAAGGACGGGCCGATCGCCTCCTTCACGGTGGCCATGAACTCGGCCATCGTGTCACCGGTCGCGCCCAGGAGTCGGACGGACCGGACGATGCGCCGCAGCAGCCGCCTCAGGATGTACCCGCGCCCCTCGTTGCCGGGGGTCACGCCGTCGGAGATGAGCATGTACGCCGTCCGCGCGTGGTCCGCGATCACCCGGAAGCGGACGTCGGAGGCGTTGTCCACCCCGTACCTGGTGCCGGAGAGCCGCTCGGCGGTGTCGATCACCGGGCGGAGCAGATCGGTCTCGTAGACGTTCTCGACGCCCTGGAGCAGGAACGCGACGCGCTCGATCCCCATCCCGGTGTCGATGTTCTGCTTGGGTAGCGGGCCCAGGATCTCGAACGCGTCCTTGCCGGTGCCCTCACCGCGCTCGTTCTGCATGAACACGAGGTTCCAGATCTCGATGTAGCGGTCCTCGTCCGCCTCCGGTCCGCCCTCGACCCCGTACTCCGGTCCGCGATCGTAGAAGATCTCAGAGCACGGACCGCAGGGCCCGGGGACGCCCATGGACCAGTAGTTGTCCGCCATGCCGCGGCGTTGGATGCGACCCTCGGGGATGCCGACCACGTCGCGCCAGATGCCGTAGGCCTCGTCGTCGTCGAGATACACGGTGACCCACAGCAGCTCCGGGTCGATTCCGAACCCCCCGTCGTCCAGGGAGGAGGTGAGCAGCGACCACGCGTGGCGGATCGCCCCCTCCTTGAAGTAGTCGCCGAAGGAGAAGTTGCCCGCCATCTGGAAGAAGGTGTTGTGGCGGGTGGTGATGCCCACCTCCTCGATGTCGAGGGTGCGGACGCACTTCTGGATGGAGGTCGCGGTGGCGTGCTCCGGGGTCTCCTGGCCGAGGAAGTAGGGCTTGAAGGGGACCATTCCGGCGTTGACGAACAGCAGGTTCGGGTCGTCCAGGACCAGTGATGCGCTGGGGACCTCGGCGTGACCGGCCCTGACGAAGTGGTCGAGGAATCGGCGCCGGATCTCATGGGTCTGCACAGGGGGCCTCACTGGTGGTCTACGGAGGTGGTGGATCAGTCGGCTCACCAGCCTACCGGCGCACCTTCAGGGTCGAGGAATGGCTCTCACCTCAGATCCGGGCCGGCGACCCTGTTCGACTTGCACGCAGGGAAACGGCGCCAGACGCGCGCCCTGGTCTATGACAGGGATGCGCGCCCGGGAACCGCGTGGGCGGCAGGCAGGATCATCCCGGCATAGGGGGTAGGAGAATGCCGAAGTTGGCGGCGGTGATGAACGCCTCCGGGGGCAGCAGGCCCAGGCTGTGTGCGCCGGTTCCCCAGACGCCTACCGAGGTGGCCACCCCGACCAGGGTTGAGAAGATGCTCGCGATACTCATGTGTCCTCCGAACTCGTGTTCCATGGTGTGCCTGTCAGGACAGGTCGCATCAGGTTCACACACACCGGACTGGTCGGTCAGGGCTTCCCGCGGATGATCCCCCGGAGCTTGGCCACCCGCGCTCCGAGCTCTCGTTCGTGGCCGTGGCCGGTGGGCGAATAGTAGTCGCGGCCCACGAGCTCGTCGGGAGGGTACTGCTGCGTCACCACCCCGGCCGGGGACTGGTGCGCGTAGCGGTAGCCGACCCCGTTGCCCAACCCCTTGGCCCCGGCGTAGTGACCGTCCCGGAGGTGACGGGGGACCTCACCGACTCCCCCGGCGCGGACATCCGCCATCGCCGCGTCTATCGCGGAGATCACCGAGTTGGACTTGGGCGCGGTCGCCAGATGGATGGTGGCCTGGGCCAGGGCGAGCCGGCATTCGGGCAGCCCCACCTTCTGCACGACCTCCGCCGCCGCGGACGCGGCGAGCAGTGCGGTGGGATCCGCCATCCCGATGTCCTCGCTCGCGTGCACCACCAGGCGCCGGGCGATGAACCGGGGGTCCTCCCCCGCCACCAGCATCCGCGCGAGGTAGTGCAGGGCCGCGTCGGCGTCCGACCCGCGGATCGACTTGATGAACGCGCTCGTGACGTCGTAGTGCTGATCCCCGTCCCGGTCATAGCGGACCGGGGCCGCGTCCAGGCTCAGCTCGACCGTCTCCGGGGTCACCACGTCGTCCTCGGCGGCTCCCGCGGCGGCCTCGAGGATCGTCAGGCTCCGGCGGGCGTCCCCGCCGGAGAGCCGGACGATGTCCTCCACCGCGGCGTCGGTCACCTCGAGCGCCCCCGCGTAGCCCCGCTCATCCGCCACGGCGCGCCGGATCACCGTGGCCACCCCCGCCTGGTCCAACCCCTGCAGTTCGGCGATGAGGGAACGACTCAGCAGCGGAGCGATCACCGAGAAGTGCGGGTTCTCCGTGGTCGCGGCCACCAGGAGCACGATGCCGTTCTCCACCGCGGCGAGCAGCGCATCCTGCTGGCTCTTCGAGAACCGGTGGACCTCGTCGATGAACAACACGGTGCGCCGGCCGTGGATCTGGCGTGTCCGCGCGTCCTCGATCACCGCCCGGACGTCCTTGACCCCGGCGCTCAGGGCGGACAGCGCCACGAAGTGTCGGCCGGACGACGTGGCCACGAGGTTGGCCAGCGTCGTCTTGCCCGTCCCGGGCGGCCCGTAGAGGATCACCGAGGACCCTCCCCGGCCCTCGACCAGTCGTCGCAACGGCGAATTGGCGCGGAGCAGGTGCTGCTGTCCGACCACCTCGTCCAGCGTGCGCGGCCTCATCCGCACCGCCAGCGGGGCCGACGGGTCGACCGGCGGCGGAGCCGACCCCGCCCCCTGGCCCGGTCCCGC
>NZ_JAALED010000162.1:0-1698 GCF_014145155.1 Dietzia sp. B19
GAGCTCCCCGGCGTCGCCGAGGCGATGCGCGCCCGCGGGCTGGCCTCGACCCCCACCGCCGCGATGAGCCGCGGCCTGGCGGGCTTCTCCGGACGTACCCTGGTGGCGAACCTCCCGGGCTCTTCGGGCGGGGTGCGCGACGGACTGGCGGTACTCGACGAGTTGTTGGACCACCTGCTCGCCGTCCACGCCCACGGTGGCGGGCACTGACCGTCCCCGCCCGCAGCCGCCCGGGACCGAACCGCGAGGAGGAACCGACCATGACCGTCCGCAGTCCACTCGTGCAGATCACCGAGACCGCGATCGACCCCCGTGAGGTCGAGCAGGCCGTCTGGAGCACCGCCGACGGCGCCATGGTCACGTTCTCCGGGGTGGTGCGCGACCACGACCACGGTCGCGACGTGCTCGACATCGAGTACTCGGCCCACCCCACGGCGCAGGACGTCCTCGAACGGCTCTGCGACGAGGTGGCGACCGAACACACCTCGCCCGACCTCGAGAAGGGCGGGCCGCTCGACCCGCGGCGCTCCGTCCGCATCGGCGCGGTGCACCGGGTGGGGGTGCTGCCGGTGGGTGAGGTCGCCGTGGTGGTGGTGGCCGTGGCGCCGCACCGGGCCGAGGCCTTTGCCGCCTGCTCGGAGCTCATCGAACGACTCAAGCGCGGGGTGCCCATCTGGAAGCGGCAGCGCTTCACCGACGGCGTCTCGGAGTGGGTGGGCGTCGGCGACTGCTGAGACGATCAGGCTGGCCGTCTGCGGGATCCGGGCCAGTGGCGACCCGGCGGGTTGACGAGTGTGCCGTCGTCGGCGATGGTGCGATCCGCGTAGGCGTTCCACTCGCGTTCCCGGATGGCGTCACGAGCACGGGCCAGGGGGCCCTTGGGTCTGGTGCGGTGTTCGTGCCCGGTGTCGGTGATGATGACGAGATCACCCAACGGCCCGGACCGGTAGGCGTTGGTCCCGAATGTCTTCTCCCGGTGGTGTTTCCGACACAGGCAGACGAGGTTCCACTCGGTGGTCGGCCCGCCGAGTTCAGGGTCCTTCTTGTTGAACGCGAGCACATGGTCCACGTCGCAGTCCTTGGCGGGAACCGAGCACCCCGGGTGCCGGCAGGTGCCGTCGCGCAACCGGATGCGCTCGGCCATCGCCGGGGTGATCACGTAGCGCAGGGCGTGTTCCGGGGAGTCGAGCACGCCCGGGGCAGGGTCGATGAGCTCGAACCGCACGCTCGCGTCGTCCCCCTCGAGCAGTTCCGTGCAGAGCCACTCGAAGCTGCTGTACGCGCCGTGGACGAACTCGACACGGTTGGGCAGGCCCCGGGCCGCGGAGGCGATCACGCTGATGCGGATCGGCTGACCGGCCCGCGCGGCGTTGCCCAGTGTGGGCCGGGGCAGGTCCGCGCCGACCCTGACGTCGCCGAGTTCGATGCCGTCGTGCTCGATACCGTCGTGCTCGGACGCGCGGGCAGCGGCGGAGGCGGTATCGGCCGCGGACCGGCCCGCATCAGACGGGTAGACGGCGAGCGCGGCGAGGGCGTCGGCGCGGAGCTGGTCCATGGGACGATCCAACCCGTCCGCCGAGGCGGCCGACGCGTCGGTGTCGATGCGACGCCGAAGGAGTTCGGCATCGGCAGCGGTGAGCCTGGCCCACATCGTGGCCATGCCGTTCCGTGCCCCGCGGAATCGGACCGAGCGGGTAA
>NZ_JAALED010000163.1:0-1670 GCF_014145155.1 Dietzia sp. B19
CGCCCTCGCGATCGGGGTGTCCGGGCCGTTGGCCGACCTGGCGGTGCTGGGGATGACCCACGGAGGTGGAGCATGACCCCGCCGTCCTGGGTCGGTGAGTCGTCCCTGCTCGCCGTGGCCCCTCTCGCGCTCTCGGCTCTCGTCGCCGTCGTCGTCTTCCTCATCCCGGAACCCCGCACCAAAGCGCGCACCACGGTCAACATCACCGGCGCCTCGGTCAAGTTGCTCATCGTCGCGGCGCTGGTGCCCGCCGTCATCGCGGGCGCCCGGCCCGAATGGCGCAGCGCCCTCCTGCCGGGTCTCGACCTGATCCTGCGCGTGGAGCCGCTCTCACTGCTGTTCGCCGGACTGAGCTCGCTGCTGTGGTTGCTCACCACCATCTACGCGATCGGCTACCTGGAGGGCCGCCCGCACCGGGCCCGGTTCTTCGGCTTCTTCTCGCTGTGCGTCACCGCCACCGTGGGCATCTCCTTCTCCGGGAACCTGGTGACGTTCCTGATCTTCTTCGAGCTGCTCACCCTTGTCACCTACCCGCTGGTGGTGCACAACGGCACGGCGGCCTCGTTCCGCTCCGGCCAGCTGTACCTGCGGTACACCCTCAGCGGCGGGCTCTCGGTCCTGGTGGGCGTGGCCTGGCTGACCGCGCTGGTCGGCGACGTGGACTTCACCGCCGGCGGCGCGGCGGCGGTCGCCGAGCTGGCCGCCGAGGACCCCGCCACCGCGGTGGCGATCTTCGTGCTCATCGCGGCCGGCCTGGGCGTCAAGGCCGCGCTGTTCCCATTGCACGGCTGGTTGCCCCGGGCGATGGTGGCGCCCGCCCCGGTCAGCGCGCTGCTGCACGCCGTCGCCGTGGTCAAGGCCGGCGTGTTCGGCCTGGTCCGACTGATCGACGACGTCTACGGCGTGCAGGTCGCCGACGACCTGGGCGTGCTGCTGCCGCTGCTGGTGCTGGCCTCGTTCACGGTGATCTACGGCTCGGTCCGCGCCCTCATGCAGGACGATCTGAAGAAGCGACTGGCCTACTCCACGGTCAGCCAGGTCTCCTACGTCACGATCGGCATCGCCCTGGTCTCCGAGATGGGCACTGCCGGCGGACTGACCCACCTGGTGCACCAGGGCCTGATGAAGATCACCCTGTTCTTCTGCGCCGGGCTGTTCGCCGAGGTGCTGGGGATCAAGACCGTCTCGCGACTGGCCGGGCTCGGGCGGCGGATGCCGTGGACGTGCGCGGCGTTCACCGTGGGCGCGTTCGGGATGATCGGGGTCCCGCCGATCGCCGGGTTCGCGTCCAAGTGGCAACTCGGGCTGGGCGCACTGGACTCCGACCACACCTGGGTGCTGGGGATCTTCATCACCAGCGCGCTCCTCAACAGCGCCTACTTCCTGCCGCTGGTGTACTCGATGTGGTTCGCCGAGCGGCCCGGGGGCGAGTCCCCGACAGGTGCGGGCCGACGGCGGGCGGAGGCGCCCCTGGCGCTGCTGGTGCCGACCATGATCACCGCGACGGCCTCGCTGCTGGTGGGGATCATCGCCGCGGCCCCGTACTCGCCGATGGGGATGGCCAGGTTCATCGCCGAGGGGGTGTTCCCCTGATGGCCTCCGCCCCGTGGATCGCGGCCCTGTGGGCTGCCGCGCTCGTCCTGCCGCTCGTCGTCGCGGCCGCCCTCGGC
>NZ_JAALED010000164.1:0-2388 GCF_014145155.1 Dietzia sp. B19
CACCCCGTCGACACCGAGCGCCGCGCAGTTGCGGAAGATCGCCCCGAGGTTCTCGGGGTCGTTGACGCCCTCGAGCACCACGAGGGTCCGGGCACCGCCCACGACGGCGTCGACCTCGAGCGGTGTCGGCCGGTCGGCGGCGGCGAGGATGTCGCGACTGGACCGGAACCCGATCACCTCGCTGAGCACGTCCTTGGTGGTGCGCAGGTACACGGCACCCCCGGCGCGCTCGTCGGCGTCCCAGCCCTCGGCGGCCGCCTCACGCCGCAGTTGCCGCAGGCGCGCGTCGGTCCCCAGCAGGACGTGCGGGCGGAACCGGGACAGCAGCATCCGACCCACCACGTAGGTACCCTCCGCGATCACCAGGCCCCTGCCGCCCGGCAGGTCGGGGCGACGGTCGGAGTGGTTGAGGTCGCGCAGATCGTCCAACCTGGGATCGGCGGGATCGGAGACGTCGACGACGAGCACTGCCCGCGCCGCTCAGGCCAGCAGGTCGGTGATGGGCCCGATCGCGAAGAACACGAGGAACGCCGCCGCGACCACCCACAGCAGCGGGTGCACGGACCGGGCCTTGCCGGTGGCGGTGGCCATCACGACCCAGGCCACGAACCCGATGCCGATGCCGTTGGCGATCGAGTAGGTGAACGGCATGGTGACGATCGTGAGGAAGGCCGGCAGCGCGATCGCGAAGCGCGTGAAGTCGATGTTGACGATCTGCGACATCATGAGCGCGCCGACCACCACGAGTGCGGGAGCCGCCGCCTCCACGGGGACGACCTCGTACAGCGGGGTGAAGAACATCGCGACGAGGAAGAGGGCACCGGTGACGATGTTCGCCAGGCCGGTGCGGGCGCCCTCGGCGATGCCGGTGGCCGACTCGAGGAAGACCGTGTTGGACGACGACGAGGTGAAGCCACCCGCCACGGCACCGACGCCCTCGACCACGAGCGCGGTCTTCATGTTGGGCAGATTGCCCTTCTCGTCCATGAGCCCGGCCTCCTTGCCCAGCCCCGTGAAGGTGCCCATGGCGTCGAAGAAGTTGGCGAGCAGCAGGGTGAAGACGAACAGGCTGGCCGCCAGCGGACCGATCCGGACGAACGCGCCGAAGAGATCCACCTGCCCGATGAGGGACAGGTTGGGCAGCCCACCCAGGGTCTCGGGGATCCCCGGGACCGCGAGGTTCCACCCGGTGGGCGAGGGCTCACCGTCGACGAAGGACGGTCCGGCGTTCGCGATGGCCTCGACGATGACGGCCACGACGGTGGTGACCACGATGCCGACGAAGATGCCGCCGCGCACCTGCCGGGCCACGAGCACCCCACACAGCAGGAGCCCGAAGGCGAACACGGCGGTGGGCCACGAGGCGATCGACCCCTCGATCCCCAGTCCCACCGGGACCGTGGTGCCCGCGGCGTCGGGGAGTCGACGCACGAAACCGGAGTCGACGAAGCCGACCATGGCGATGAACAACCCGATGCCCACGGCGATCGCGGCCTTGAGGTCCGAGGGGATGGCGTCGAAGACGGCCTTGCGGAACCCGCTCACCGCCAGGATGACGATGATGATGCCCTCGATGACGATCAGCCCCATGGCCTCGGCCCACGTGACCTGCCTGGCGATGGTGACCGCGACGAGGGAGTTGATCCCCAGGCCGGTCGCGAAGGCGAACGGGTAGCGGGCGATCGCGCCGAACGCCACCGTCATCACCCCCGCGGTGAAGGCGGTGACGGCGGCGATCTCGATGATCGACAGCTGGTTGCCCTCGACGTCGACACCCGAACCGAGGATCAGTGGGTTGAGCACGATGATGTAGGCCATCGCGAAGAAGCTGACCAACCCGCCGCGCACCTCGCGGGCCACCGTCGAACCGCGCTCACTGATCTTGAAGTACCGGTCGACGGCCCCGATCCGTACGGGGGACCGCGACGGGGCCCCGGCGCTCTGCGACATCTGGAGACCTTCCTGGCGGTGGGTGAGGAACCGTCATAGAGTAACCGGCCCCCCGCCTGCGGTAGCGTCGCGGTCATGACGGACAGCCCGGCAGAGCCGCAGGTGCCCCGGATCCCGGCCTACCTGCTGGATCCGCGGCCCGTCGTCCTCATCGGAACCCTCGCGTGGACGATCGCCCTCCTGGCCGTGATGCTCATGGACGAGGTCGACATGCGCGCGGTCATCCTCTGCGCCGTGGGCGTGGGCGTGGGTGCGATCGGCACACTCGTCTACGCGCTTCAGCGGCGTGCCGTCCTGCGCGGCAGTGCGGGCGCGCAGGGCGGTCTCGACTTCGACCGCATCTGAGCGGTCGGCCGCGTCGGGGAGGTCGGCGGGGTCAGTCCTGCTCGGGACCGCTGGCCGGCCCGGTCTGCCCCACCTCGTCGTCCTGCTCGGCCG
>NZ_JAALED010000165.1:0-13733 GCF_014145155.1 Dietzia sp. B19
TGAGCGCGGAAGCGTTGTTCCAGGGGCGCGGTCAGCAGCTGTGGGACGTGGTGATCCGCCAGTCCGAGAGCGGCACGGTACTCGCGAGGGGCCAACTCAGGCTGCAGAACGTTCCGCGGCCGGATCCGGCTCGGCACAGCTGACCCCACCCGGGGCCCGGCGGCGCCCCGGACTCACGTCGCGTCGGCACGCTCCAGCGCCGCCACGACATTCCGCGCCAGTCGACGCAGCTCGAGGAGGTCCTCCGCCGGCAGGTCCAGCTTCTCCAACAGGGAGCACTGGATGCGGCCCGCCTCGTCGCGGAGGGCGTGCCCGGCGTCGGTCAGCACGACGGTCACACTCCGGGCGTCCCCGCCCGCCCGGTGACGCGACACCAGTCCGGCGGCCTCCATCCGCGAGATCAGCGGGGAGAGGGTGCCGGAGTCCAGGAGCATCCGGTCGCCCAGCTGTCGGATCGTCAGACCGTCCTCCTCCCACAGGGCGAGCATCACCAGATACTGGGGATAGGTGAGCCCGGCCGAGGCCAGGGCCTCCCGATAGGCCGCTGTCGACGCCCTGGAAGCGGCGTAGAGGGCAAAGCAGACCTGCTGGTCGAGGCGGAGATCGGCGTTCATCTCCCCATTGTCCCGCAGAATTCGATTGCGCACAATTGAGTTGTGCGCAATACTTCTGTCATGGAGCACACCCCAGGTACGCGACCGGCCGGACGCACCGGCACCCGGATGACACGACGCCCGGGCCGGGCCGGCGAGGTGATCCGTCACCTGGGACGCTGGACCCTCGGCGCCGCACTGCTGGGCGCCGGCGTGGGACACCTGACCACCATGCGGCAGGAGTTCCAGGCCCAGGTGCCCACCTGGGTGCCCCTGGACCCGGACTTCGTGGTGCTGGCCTCCGGTGTCGTCGAGATAGGACTGGGCGCCGCCCTCATCCTGGCGCCGACGAGATTCCGGCCCGCCGTGGGGTGGGTCACCGCCGGCTTCTTCGTCGCGATCTTCCCCGGCAACATCTCGCAGTACGTCACCGGCACGGCCGCCTTCGGACTGGACACCGACCGCGCCCGCCTCATCCGACTGTTCTTCCAGCCCCTTCTGGTGGCGTGGGCACTGTGGTCCACCGGGGCGTGGAGAGCGTGGCGCGGCCGACGCGGCTGACCACCGGCACCGACACGCTCAGTGCGGCCCGGGTGAGCCGGGTCTTCCGGGCGTCACGGCGGGCCGGGGGAGAAGAACCGCCAGATCTCGCCGGGCGCGTCGTACCGGGCCCCACCGTCGCGGCCCCACCTGCCGGACAGGGTGGGGAAGGAGTGGCCGACCCGGTCCACCATCACCAGCCGCACGGGATCCGGGCCTTCCCAGGTGATCGTCTCGGCGTCGCCCTCACGACTAACCGACGGGGACGACCCGTCGACCGCGACCCCGTTGTGTCGGGCGAACCACTCCGCGCCGTCCACGGCGGACAGCACCTCGCCCCGCGACTGCGCGGCGAGGCCCGATCCCACGCGGACCTCACCACCGTCGATCGGGTTGATCGGGTCCTGACGCCCTTGGACAAACATGATCGGAACCGGCTCGCCATCGACCCCACAGCCCAGGTTCTCCCGGGTCGGGGGATTGGCGGCCACCGCCGCGACCCCGTCGACGAGGTCCGGCGCCTCGAGGGCGAGTCGCATGGCCATGTGTCCGCCGGAGGAGAAGCCCACCGCGTAGACCGGGCCGGTCGTCCCGAGCGACCCGGCGGCCTGCCGGAAGAGCCCCACGTCGTCGAGGTCGTCCTCCTTGGCGGGCCAGTCGCCCTCCCTCCGGCACTCGTTCCAGTTGTTCTCGTGGCCGTCGACGTAGACGATCGCGAAGCCCTCGTCGTCGGCCAGGCGCTCCAGGTCAGGACCTATCCCGTTGCGGATCCCCGAGCCGGTGTCCCCGGTCCCGTGGATGACGAGCAGTACGGGCGCCGAGGGGTCCTCCGCCGCCGGGGGGCGGTAGACGGTCCAGTTCCGGGTGAGGTCGTCCAGCACTGTCGAGTGGCTGGTCAGATCCCGCGACTCATCCGTCGGGATCGACGCGGGCGGGGAGCGATCCCCGGACTGTCCTGCACACGCGCCCATCGCGATCGTGAGCACGAGGCACGCCACGGCCCGGAGGGGTCGGGGGAACGTCGACTCCGTCATGCCCCGAGTCTGGCGCATCTCGCGCTCACCCGCCCAGGCGGACGGCCTCTGAGTACACTCACAATCCATGCACATCGATGAGTATCGTCGCCACGACGCCCTGGGCCTGGCCGACTCGGTCAGGTCGGGAGAGGTGACCGCGGGCGAGTTGCTCGAGGTCGCGTTACAGCAGGCGGACGCCGTCAATCCGCACCTCAACGCCATCGTCCAGCGGATGGACGACCGGGCCCGGGAACGGGTGGCGGGGCCGCTCGACGGCCCCTTCGCCGGCGTTCCCTTCCTCATCAAGGACCTCGGTCAGGACTACCGCGGGGTGCCGACCAGCGGAGGCTCGCGGCCCCTGTCCCGTATCCCGGCGGCCGAGCATTCGACAGTGGTACAGCGCTGGCTCGACTCGGGTCTCGTCATCTTCGGCAAGACCAACACCCCGGAGTTCGGCGCGAAGGGCATCACCGAACCGGACCTCTTCGGTCCCGCCCGCAACCCGTGGGATGCGAGCAGGACGCCCGGAGGTTCCTCGGGAGGGTCAGCCGCGGCGGTCGCGGCCGGTGTCGTCCCCGTGGCGGGGGCCAGCGACGGCGGCGGTTCGATCCGCATCCCGGCCGCCTGCTGCGGGCTGGTCGGACTCAAACCGGGCCGCGGCCTGGTCCCCATGGGGCCGTCGCTCGGGGAGGCGATGCACGGTGCGGCGACGAACGGCGTGATCTCGCGCTCCGTCCGCGACTCCGCGGCGATGCTGGACGTGTTGGCGGGAGGGGAGCCGAGCGGACCCTACGTTCCCGGGGTGCCCACCGAGAGCTTCCTCTCCCAGGTCGGTCAGGATCCGGGACGGCTGCGGATCGGTGTGTGCACCGCATCCTCGATCAACTCCGAGCCCCACCCGGAGGCCTTGGCGTCGGTGGAGGCGGCCGCACGGACGCTGTCCGACCTCGGTCATGACGTGGAGTTGCTCACCGAGCAACCGGTCGACGACCTGGCGTTGGCCCGCGACTTCCTCGCCACCTGGTTCGTGGTCCTGGCGTGGCAGGTCGACGACGCCAAGCGGCGCACGGGGTGCCGGGACGGTGACTTCGAGCTCGACACGCAGATCATGGCGGCCCTCGGACGAGCGCACAGCAGTGTCGAGTACGTCGACACGGTGATGCGTCGACACGAGCACGTGCGGCGGTTGTCGGCCTTCTTCGACGGCTACGACCTCCTGGTCACGCCCACGCTGGCCGACCTGCCGCCGCGTATCGGCGCGCTGGACACCCCTCGACTGGCACACCGTGCGGCGACCGGGCTACTCAAGACCCGGACAGCCGGCCTGCTGCGACGCTCGGGGCTCGTGGAATCGATGATCGACAACAACCTCAACTGGATCCCGTACACCCAGCTGGCCAATCTCACCGGCCGACCGGCGCTCTCGCTGCCTCTGCACCGGACACCGGAGGGCGTGCCCATGGGGGTGCAGTTCATCTCACAGCTCGGGGGTGAATCCATGCTCCTGCGCCTCGCCGGTCAGCTTGAGCAGGCGGTGCCGTGGGATCACCGGCGGCCGCCCGTACCCGCCGGCGCGGGGCGACCTCGATAGCTCGGGGAACGTCACCCGGCAACACCGGGGAGTGCCCCTGGAAACGTCACTGTGACGTTGTGAGCGCAGCCAGCCAGCCGCCCCGGTGTCGCCCCGAAGAGCCGGCGATTAACCCGTCAGGTCGGGTTCCACCCGTCTGACTGGTTCCGCCCGCCAGAGTCCACGCCCGGCGGTACCGGGTGACACCTCGGGGCCAGGCCGCCCACAGGGCGTCACCCCACGACGGAGTCGGCCGTCGCGAACGACATGGGCGGAGACAGCGTCGATATGGTGGCGACCTCAGCCGATGAGCGGGGCGACCCGGAACAGCCCGACAGAAGCACGCGGCGCCGGGCCCGACAACCGGGCGGCACGATCGACAGCATCGCTGCAGGGCCCACTGCTATCAGCCTTATGGTTAAGTGCCGATAATCTACATTATGTAAAGTCAAAACCCCGACCTGCTGCGTGAGGATCTCTGCAGCCCATCGGTCAGATGCTCACGGCCTCGTGCTCACATCACGCCCCCACCGGCGCCGACCCGTCTCAGTGAGCTCGTTCGACCGCGATCCGTTCGATCCGCGGCAACGCGAGAGCCAGCACCGGTAGGTATCCCGCCGCCCAGACCGGGGCCCCGAAGCTGACGACACACCCGCCCGGCACTCCGATGACCTCGTGCCGGGTCGCATTCACACCGGCCACCCTCCACGCCCACAGTCGCCGATCCACGAAGTCGGTGATCTCGAACGGCAGGGACAGGCCCGCCACGGTCGTGACCGTCCCCCGCGCACCGGCCGTCAAGCTGGAGTCGCCGTCGACCCGGGCATCCGAGACGGTGGGCCCCCATCGCGGCCAACACTTCACATCGGTGATGACCGTCCACACGGTGTCCGGGTCCACGTTCATCCGCAGTTCGGTCGTCCACATACCGCGCCGAAGCGTCGTGCGGACTCTGATCATCGAACTCAGCCACGTGGCGGATGCGAGGTGTGTCATCGTCCCGCTCGGCCCCTCAGCTCCCGGCCCTGTCCGCCAACTTCTCGCGGTGGGCCGCTCCACCCCGGCGACAGCGGACTCCCCTGTTCGCGGACGCGACGGATCATCATCCCATGGTGGCAGAGCACCGCGCAGGCGCAACCGTCGACGGTGGTCACCACCACACCCCAGCGGAACCCGCCGAGTCAGCTGGTCCGGTCCAGGATGAGCCGAACCGCTTCCCGGGGCGCGTCCCATTGCGGGAAGTGGCCGCACCGATCGAACCAGTGCAGTGTGGCGTCGGGGAACGCGCGCGCGGCTCGGTGAGCCTGGGCCGGAAGCGTCACCAGATCGCGGCGACCCCAACCGATGGTGACCCGTCCCGGGACCGAGCCCGCGGGGGCGCCCTGCTGCTTCGGGCCCTTCGTCAGCGCGTCCATCGCCGCGCCCGTCGCAGGCGCGTCGGCCAGTCCCGCCACGTCGGGCAGCACGGTCCGCGCCGGCAGGGCCCAGGGGCGCACGGAGAGCTGCGCCAGCAGCGCGGTCCGACTCACCGGATTACCCAGCAGAACCGGAAGCGCTCCGCGCAGTGCGCTGACCAGGGCGATCGACGGTCGCAGGGTGGCGCTGAAGATCGCCAGCTCACGATCGCTCCAGAATCCACCGGGGTCCAACGCCACGGTGTCACCACCGACGCCGCGCCGGGCCAGCTCGAGCACGATCCGCCCACCCATCGACTGCCCGGCCGTGGAGACCCCGTGCAGACCCGACTCGTCGATGAACCGGGCGACCGCGTCGGTCAACGTCGCTATGGAGACCTCACCGTCGAGCGGAGGGGACTCGCCGAACCCAGGCAGGTCGACCGCGATGATCTCCCGGCTCGCGGCCAGGTCGTCGATGATGGGCTCCCACGATCGCCACCCCGCGCCGAGGCCGTGTACGAGAAGTAGTGGACTGCCCTGACCGCGTCGAACATGATGCAACGTCATCAGTCAAGCCTACGGAGTGCGCGGCGGACAGGTCGCGGGCAACGTGCCACGATCGGGGCCCGGTGCCCGGGTCCGAGGTGGCAGACCGGCGACGACGGATGGGACGATCGAGAGATGCGCACCCCGGACGGCATCGACCGCGATCGTGACGAGGACGGCCGCGCGCGCAACGCGCGTCCCCGCGACGAACTCGGCCGACCTCTGCCACCGGGGAGCGTCGGAGTCGAGCGCATTCCCGACGACCTGGACCTGCCCCCCGACGAATCGCTGGCGTGGGCGCAGGACCTGCTGGACCGCGGCCTCGCCTTCCACGCGCACGAGGTGCTGGAAGGCGCGTGGAAGAGCTCCCCCGCCGACGAGCGGGAGCTCTGGCAGGGCCTCGCCCAGCTGGCAGTGGGCATCACCCACATCCAGCGTGGCAACACCACGGGGGCCCTGGCGCTACTCGAGCGTGCGGCCGACCGTATCGGTGGCCGGGACGGCCCGGCACCCCACGGGATCGATGCCGCCGGATTGGTCACCCATGCCAGCGACCTCATCACCGAACTCCGCCGAGGGACAGTCCCCGCTCCCCCTCGACTGAGACCGCATCTGAAGCACGGGCCACGTCCGCGCTAGGGCCTCGTCACCGTTCGGGACGGCCTTTCAGCCGCGCGCGGCCCGCTGGTGATCCGCGGAGTACGCGGCGAGGACCTCTCGGACTCCGGCGTCCCCCTCCCGGCCGGTGAATTGTCTGAGTGGCACCGCGAGGCGGTCCAGCGACGCCGACAAGGTACGAGCCCCGACACGCGCCTCCACGGTGTCGACCTCCGCGACGGCATCACACAGCTCCAGCGCGTAGTGCACCTGGCGGGACAACGCCTGGTAGGGATTGGCCTCCTGGAAATAGTAGGTCTCCGAATGCTGTGTCAGATCCACGGTCACGACGTTGATCTCCGTGGCGAGGCCCTCCGTCACCCGCGAGATGGTGTCCGGGGAGAGGTCTCGAACCGCCGCGGCGAAGTCTGCTTCCGCCAATCCGTGGAGCCGCAGGGCCAGTGCGCTACGACGCGAGAGCGGCGGATAGATCTGCATGAACCAGGTGAGGGACGCGGTCAGCAGCGCGAACCCCGTCAGTGCCTCCACCGGGGCCAGAACGCGGATGAGAGGTTCCGTGGCCACCACGTCCCCGAACCCCAGGGTGGCCAGGGTCACGAGGGACACGTAGAGCGCCTCGGCGGCGACCGGGTATCGACCGGGGTCGATTCCGGAGGAGTAGTCGAATCCGTCCGGGACGTGCGGGAGGTAGACCAGCGCCCACCCCACTGCCTGCAGCAACACCCAGACCAGGACAGTGACCACCATCCCCGCGGGGCCCACGATCGAGCCCAGACGGTGCCCGAACCGCCGGGAGACCGCCCACAGTGCGGAGAACACCACCTTGCTGAGTGCCGCCTCGCTGCGTGAGTGCATCAGCGCGCGAAACACGTCCATCAGGCCGAGAGCGATGATCCCGGCGCCGACCACGGTGTGAACGGGCGGCGGCGGGCCGCAGTCATGGGTGGCACAGGGTGGCCCCACCCGGCGGACGTCGAGGGTCGTCCTCACGCCGCCTCGGCACCGCGCGCCGTGCTCGGATGCTATCCCTTCGCCTGGCGGGCAGCGTCTCGGGTGCATGGGCGGCCCGAGCCGACGGGCCGGACGCCACCGGGTGTGGCCGTGCGCGGGATCCGCGCCACACGCTTCCGTCTCCACGGGTCCGGGGCCCGGTGATGCGCGTAGCGTCAGGGGCACGCACCCGTCAAGGCTGGGAGATCGACCCATGACCACTGTCAACGACACCGCCGATCGCATACTCGCCCGAGCTGCGGACGCCCCGCACGGCCGACACGCCGAGATCATCGTCCACGAAGGACCTCTCCGCCAGTCGCTGTTGGCCCTGACGGCGGGCACCGAACTCGAGGAGCACAACTCTCCCCCGGCAGCGAGCCTCTACCTGCTCCGGGGGGCGGTGCGGGTGACCGGCGAGACCACGGTCGACATCGGCGCCGGCGAACTCCACGCCCTCACCCACCACCGGCACGCCGTCACGGCCCTGGAGGACTCGGTCTTCCTCCTCACCACCGTCACCGGCATCGAGGGAACGGGCAGCCACACCGATCCGCCCTCTGCCTGAGCCGATCCCGACCGCGGTGTCCCGGAGACGGTGTCCCGACGCGGGAGCTCTGTCGCCGAACCCCCGGCGCCGAACCCCTGACGCCGTACCCCTGGCGCAGTGCCGGCGAGTGACGGACACTGACGAGATGCGCACGCGCCACGTCAGCACGGTGATCCACCGCTCCCCGGCGGATGTCTACGACCTCGCCTCCGACCACACGAAGCTCGCCACCTGGGCGTCTGGGCTGGCCACCGCGCAGGCCTCCGTGGACGGCGACACCCTGGTCGTCGACTCCCCCATGGGGAGGGTGAGCGTCCGATTCGTCCCCAGGAACGACTTCGGGGTCCTGGACCACGAGGTCACCCTGCCCGACGGCGCGACGGTCCACAATCCGCTCCGGGTCCTGCCCCATCCGGACGGCGCGGAGGTGGTCATGACCGTCCGTCAGCTCTCCGACGACGACGACGAGTTCGAGCAGGACGCCGCCACCGTGGCAGCCGACCTGGATCGGCTCAAGGGCCTCCTCGAGGGGGAACGTATTCCGGTCCCCCCGTCTTCTGCGCGTCCCGCCGCGCAGGTGGACATCCGCGTGGCGGGTCCGGCGGACGCGACCTCACTCGGGCGCCTGCTCCACGACTTCAACACCGAGTTCGACTGCGCCACCCCCAGCGCGGCAGAGGCGGCGACACGGTTCGAGCGACTCCTCGAGCGCGAGGACGTCCTCGCCGTCGTCGCCGGACTCCCCCGGGGCCGCGGGGCCGGGACCGATGTCGGCTTCGCCTTTCTCACCCTTCGCCCGACCCCGTACTGGGACGGTCCCCTGGCCCAGCTCGAGGACCTCTACGTTCGTCCGGACCTCAGGGCCGCCGGCATCGGAACCGGGGTCCTGCACCGGTCGGTGTCCGAGGCCCGACGGCGCGGCTGCGAGGAGATACTCATCAACGTGGACTCGGACGATCTCGGCGCCCGGCGGTTCTACGAACGTCACGGCTTCTCCGACCACGACCCGGACACCGGCTCCGGGATGCGGTGCTACCTGCGACAGCTCTGACCCCTGAGGGTTCACGCCGCGTCAGCCGACGGTTCCGGACTCCTCGGGAAGGATGTGGCGCAGGATGTCCGAGATCGTGATCACGCCGACGAACCGGTCGTGATCCATGACCGCGGCGAGTTGCTCGCTCCGCTCCCGCGACACCGCGAGCGCCTCGTACACCGGCGTCCGGGTGTCGAGCAGCATCACCGGCCTGGCCAGGTCCCGCGCCGGGTGGCCCTCCTGCTCCATCAGCGTGTCGCGCACATGCACCACCGCCGGAGTGGAATCCCCTTCGAGGAGGAGGATGCGCATGTGTCCCGTCCGAGCCGCGGCCTCCTGGACCTGCGCCACGGTGGCCTCCGCGGCCACCGCGGTGGGTGCCCTGTCGGTGTCGACGAGTGACCCCACCGTCAGCTGATCGAGGCCGAGCGCTCCGGTCAGCGGGGAACTGAACGTCTCGTCCAGGGCGCCGACCGACGCCGAATGCTCGACGAGTTGCCGGATCGTGGCGGCATCCTGACCTCCCACCGCGGCCCTCTCGACCGGGGTGACACCGCTGGCGGAGACCAGTCGGTTGGCGACCTCGTTCACCCACCGCAGGAGCGGCCGGAAGACCCAGATGAAGCCCCGGGAGGGAATCCCGATGAACTTGGCGGAGAACTCCGGATGCGCGATGGCCCACGACTTGGGGGCCATCTCCCCCACCACCAGGTGGAGGAACGTCACGAACAGCAGTGACAGCGCGAACGCGGCGCCCCCGGCCACCTGTACCGGCGCGCCCAGGGAGGCGAGGACAGGCCCGAGCCAGGCGTCGACGGCCGGCTTGGTGACCGCGCCCAGCGCGAAGGTGCAGGCGGTGATCCCCAACTGGGCACCCGCGAGCATGACGGTCAGCTCGTTGATCCCCCGCAGGGCGGCCCGCGCCGAGGCGCTCCTCTCCGCGTCCTTTTCGAGCCGGTGCTGACGAGCCCCGAGAAGCGCGAACTCGATCACCACGAAGAAGGCGCTCAGGACGATCAACGCCACGGTGATCGCGGCGACGACGAGCGGATTGTCCATCACCGCTCCTCCCCCCGTCCCGGCTCGAGCCCGTGTCCCGTCGCGGGGTGTCCGTCGTCCCCGGGACGCCCCGGGTGCTCCTCCTGGGAGTCCACCAACCGGACCAGCAGTTCGCCGGGGACCAGCCGGGGCACCTTGAGGACCTCGATCTCCAGGGCTAACTGAAGCGGTGTCTCGGCGATCAGTTCCCGGGGCTCGATCGGCAGTTCGACCCGCACGGTCTGACCCACTTCCGGGAGTTCGCCGTGCGCGGAGATGGTCAACCCCGCCATGGTCTCGTAATCTCCGTGCGGAAGCTCATGACCGAGCGATCTCTCGGCCTCGTCGACGTGGACGTCACCGTCCATCCGCCAGATCCCCTCGTCCACGCCCGCGAAGCCCCCGTACTCGTCGACCACCGCCGCGAGCTGCGTCTTCGACCGGGTCAGCGTCGACAGCGCATGGGGCAGGGACATCAACGAGGGCAGGACCACCGGTGGGCGCATGATCTCCGAGACCGGGGTGTCGACCTTCGCTCCCACGCGGAGGAGGTCGGCCAACTGAACGACCCCCAGCGGCTCCAGAGTCTCCGAGACCACCGGATACCTCGTGTGTCCCGAGGCCATCAACGTCCGGACCTCTCCGACGGTGTCATCCGGGCCCACCACGCTGGTCTGGGGACGCGGGATCATCGCGTGCTCGACGGTGCGATCCGGGAAGTCCAGGATCCGGTCGATGAGGACGGACAGGTTCTCGGGCAGATCGCCGCTCTCCCGGGCGTCCGCCACGATTCGCTCGAGATCCTCGGCGGTGGCCGTGGAGTCCAGATCGTGGACGGGTGTGACCCCGACCACCCTGAGCAGCAGGTTCGCCGCCCGGTCGAACACCACGATGAGCCAGCCGAACACGGTCAGGTAGAGGGTGGTGGACCGCGCCAGACCGCGGGCCAGGGGCTCCGGGCTCGCGATCGCCAGGTTCTTGGGATACAACTCGCCGAAGATCATCTGCACGACGGTCGCGGCCACCAACGCCAGGACGGTGCCCACCGTGACGCTCACCGCCGCGGGGACTCCGACCCCGCCCAGGAGGGTCCCCAGCGATTCGCCGACCAGCGGTTCGGCCACGTACCCGACCAGCAGGCCGGTGACCGTGATGCCCAACTGGGCACCCGACAGCATGAAGGACGTCCGTTGCGTGACCCTCAGTGCCCGCTGGGCGGCGACGTCTCCCGCCTCGGACAGTGCCTTGAGCCTGTTCCTGTCCACGGACATGTAGGCGAATTCCTGTGCCACGAAGTAGCCGTTCGCGGCGATGATGGCCAGGATCGCGAGGATCCCCAGCAACAACATCAGAAGGGTCAGGACCACGGGGCCACCTCCCCCCTCGGGAGACGCCGTGTCGGCACTCGAGCGCCGTGGACCTGAGAAGAACGAGGAGGGCGACTAGGTCCCGGGTCGTCGTCCGACCCGGTCCTTTCAGAGGGGGTACCCATCAGGGCCTCTCACACACTCCGTTTCGTGTGTCGATGTGGATGACTCCCCGAGTATGACGCAGTCCGCCCCCCGGGACCACGACTCCCCGGCCGCGGTCACCGTCCCGGGGTGACGGGGCGGACGGTGAGGGTCTGCGCGAGGGTACCGATCGGGCCCGACTCGTCGTGCAGGGTGCTCGAGGTGAGCCCGAGCCCGCCCGGACCGAAGCTCACCCGGGTGTCGAACCCGACCCACTCCCCTCGTGGCTCGCGGAAGAGGTGGGCGGTGAGGTCGATGTTGGGGAACTGCACGTCCTCGGGAGCCGCGCGGACCGCCATTCCGTTGGCGATGTCGAACAGTGCTGCCGACCGGGCCAGCCCGCCCACCGACTCGCCTGCGACCAGCGGGACGTCGGTGCGCACCCAGTAGCGAGCCCTCCCCGGCCCGACCGAGTCCCGGCGGACCTCCGCGGACGCCAGGTACCCGCCCTGCCAGACCGAGGTGGGGTCCCACTGCGGCATGTCGGTCGGTCCCGGGATCGGGTCGAGGCCGACGGCCTCGAGCTCCGTGGTGTCTCTCGGTTGCTGCAGCCAGGCGCGCAGGCGCACTCCCACGCGATCCGCGAGTCCGTACGTGGCCTCCACGAGCTCGATGGTGCGCCCCGGTCTGACCACCTGCACGTCCACCGCGACCGGGTCCATGGGCACGGTGCCGAGGATCTCGTGGGTCAGGCGCGAGATCACCATGGGATCGTCCCGCCGACGTCGTAGATCACCCTCCACCTCGTGCACGAGCAACCCGAACGACGGGCCGATGTGCTGCACCGCCGGATCCCAGGCCCCGGTGGTGTGTGAGGTCGGGTCGAACCATCGGTCACCGAGTCGCTCGAAGTACGCCACGCATGCCCCCCATCGAGTGAACTGTCACTAACTGACTACCACGTGATGAGGGGACCGACCGTGAATCGGCACCCACCATCACCCGCGTGCGGTTGACTCTGATCCGGAAGCACGAGCCCGACCCTGCGCCCAGGAGTGACAGATGACCGCCGAGCAGTACGACACCTTCGACACCCCTGTCGACGACAGGTACCTCGACGACTATCAGGAAGGACGCACGTACCGCTTCGGTGAGGAGTCGGTGGACGCCGAGGAGATCATGGAGTTCGCCCGCAGGTATGACCCGCAGAGCATCCACACTGATCCTGAGGCGGCCGCTCACGGCCCGTTCGGAGGACTGATCGCGAGCGGCTGGCAGACCGCGGCGCTCATGATGCGCCTGTTCGCCGACAACTACCTCACCGCTGTCGCGAGCCTGGCGTCCCCCGGGATCGACGAGCTCCGCTGGGTCCGGCCGCTGCGACCCGGCGACCGTCTCACCCTGATCTGCGAGACGACCGGTGTCCGCCCCTCCAGGAGCAAGCCTGACCGCGGGGTGCTCACCACGGATGTGACGCTGGTCAACCAGGACGACGAACCGGTCCTCACCGCCACGGCGCTCAATATGGTCGCCCGCCGCTGAGCCGTCTCAGAGCCTGGGCGTGAGGTGGAAGAGAGGCAGGTGCCTGGTCGTGCGGGTGGCGTAGATCTCGTAGTTCGGCCACACCTTCACGGCGGCGTCCCAGGCCGACGCCCGCTCGTCCTCGGCCACCTCCCGCACGTCCACGGTGAGCCTGGCGCCGTAGACCGACACGTCGACCTCGCCCTCCCCCGCCGCGCGGAGGTTGTGCACCCACGCAGGAGCCTTCTCTCCCCCCCAGTTGGAGCCGACGACCACCAGGCCGTTGCGCCACGATGCGAACAGCAGCGGGGTGTCGCGCGGCTCACCGGACTTCCTGCCCGGGACGTGCAACGTGAGCGTGGGCAGCCCCGCCACCCGGAGCAGCGGGACGCGGCCACCGGAGATCCTGTTCATCCACTTGTCGACCGTCACCACGAGGTGGGAGTTCTCCCGCGTCGCGTCCTGACGTCCGAACCAGATCGCGATCGGGGTGAGAAAGTTGCTCATGAACGAACCCTAGGACGTGGGCGGACCATCACGGTGGGTCAGGGTGCTTTTCGCCGTGGCGACCACCTGGACGGACTCGAGCCACCCCCTGCGCAGCCCGGCCTCGAGCGCCGCGAGATGGAACGCCCACATGCGCCGGTACACGGCGTCGAACCCCAGTGCCGCCGCGTCCCGCCCCCGGAGGGCGAACGTCTCGGACCACAACCTCACCGTCTCGGCGTGGTGCGACGTCGCCTCGATCCGCCCCAGCAGACGCAGCCGCGGAGAGCGGTCGACGGCCGAGACCAGTTCCGACCAGGGCACCACGGGGCCCGCCTCGGAGACGTACCTCGAGCCCCACGCGGCGAGTTCGACGACCGCCGG
>NZ_JAALED010000166.1:0-4018 GCF_014145155.1 Dietzia sp. B19
CCTGATCCTGGCCACGCCCGGGGCCCCGTCGACGGTCGAGGAGTTGATCGGGACCCCGGCGACGGTCCTGCTGGTGGACGACGTGGTCACCACGGGGGCCACCGCCGCCGCGTGTGTGGGGGTGCTGGGCGAGGGCGGGCTGCGGGTCGACGGGGTGCTCGGGGTCACCGCCGCGTGAGGTCCGGGGCTGCCCGTGGGTGAGTTCCGGACGACTTGCCGCGACTACGGTCCACTGCCCAGACGACCGGGTATCGTTGGGTTCGGACGGGGTTCACCAGCACTTTCACTGAATTTGTCCGGTGGTCGCCCCGTCCGGAGAGTGTCCACTCAGCCATGTGGGTGTGCCCCTCGACCGGGGTCCCGGGCGGTAACCGGGTCGGTCGCAGAGGCCCGCCGCAGGCCCGATGAGGAGGAGCTTCGATGGCGAAGACCCCCGCAGTCCTGCTCGACCCCGCCACCTTCGACGGTCCGTCGACCGACGACCCCGGTGCCCCTGATGCGCAGGTGACCATCAAGGGCCGGAACGTCGAGGTCCCCGACCACTTCGCGACCCGGATCCACACCAAGCTCGCGAAGATCGAGAAGATCTCGCCCGCGATCACCCGGTTCGACGTGGTCCTTCTGCACGAGAAGAACCCACGCCTGGCCAAGGCCAGCCAGCGGATCGAGATCACCCTCAAGGGCAAGCCGGGTGTCGCCCGCGCCGAGGCGGCGGAGGACACCTTCTACGCCGCCCTGGAGTCGGCGGTCGCCAAGCTCGAACGGCAGATGCGCAAGGCACGCACCCGCCGGAAGATCAGCCACTCCGGGCACCGTCGACCGCAGTCCGTCGCCGAGGCCACCGCGGAGCTCGCGCCCGAGGCGGCACCGGCGGATGTCATGGACGAGTACGCGGACGGGGTCGACGACCAGCTCCCCGGCCAGATCGTGCGCCGCAAGGAGCACGACGGGACCCCGATGTCGGTCGACGAGGCCCTGGAGAAGATGGAACTCGTGGGACACGACTTCTACCTCTTCCGGGACACCGAGTCCGGCAACGCCACCGTCGTCTACCGGCGGCACGCGTTCGACTACGGACTCATCACGCTGAGTGACGAGGCCTGACGGTCGCAGCCCATACGCCCCGGGGGCGGTCCGGTCCGCATGGACCGGGCCGCCCTCGGCGTGTATCCGCGGCCGACAGCACCTAGGATGAACCGAGGGCCCGCGTGGCCCCCGCGCAGGTAGCCAGATTTCCCGATCAACCCGACCACGAGGACGTTCGAGACTGTGTCCATCCTTTCCAAGCTGCTCCGAGCCGGCGAAGGTCGAAAGCTCAAGCGGTACAGCGCTCTCGCCGAGTACGTGGATACTCTGTCCGACCAGACGGAGAAGCTGAGCGACGACGAGCTCCGCGCCAAGACCGACGAGTTCAAGGCCCGGTTGGCTGAGGGTGAGACGCTGGACGACCTGCTCCCGGAGGCGTTCGCGGTGGCCCGCGAGGCCGCCTACCGGGTCCTCGGGCAGCGGCCGTACAAGGTGCAGATCGTCGGCGCCATCGTCCTGCACACCGGGGCCGTGGCGGAGATGAAGACCGGTGAGGGCAAGACCCTGACCTGTGTCCTGCCCGCCTACCTCAACGCCCTGTCGGGTCAGGGCGTCCACGTGGTCACGGTCAACGACTACCTGGCCAAGCGCGACGCGGAGTGGATGGGCCGCGTCCACCGGTTCCTCGGACTGTCCGTGGGCGCGATCCTCGGCGGCATGACCCCGGCGCAGCGCCGGGAGTCCTACTCCGCCGACATCACCTACGGCACCAACAACGAGTTCGGCTTCGACTACCTGCGCGACAACATGGCGCACGACACCGCGGAACTGGTCCAGCGGGGCCACCACTACGCGATCGTCGACGAGGTCGACTCGATCCTGATCGACGAGGCGCGGACCCCGCTCATCATCTCGGGCCCGGCCGACGGATCGAGCAAGTGGTACGCGGAGTTCGCCCGCATCGCCCCGCTGCTCGAGGAGGGCACGCACTACGAGGTCGACCGCAAGAAGCGGACGATCGGCGTGACCGAGCAGGGCGTCGAGTACGTGGAGGACCAGCTCGGGATCGACAACCTCTACGAGGCGGCCAACTCACCCCTGGTGAGCTACCTGAACAACTCCATCAAGGCCAAGGAGCTGTTCACCAAGGACAAGGACTACATCGTCCGCGACGGCGACGTGATCATCGTCGACGAGTTCACGGGGCGCGTGCTCGACGGACGCCGCTACAACGAGGGCATGCACCAGGCCATCGAGGCCAAGGAGCGGGTGGAGATCAAGGCCGAGAACCAGACCTTGGCCACCATCACGCTGCAGAACTACTTCCGTCTCTACGAGAAGCTGGCCGGGATGACCGGTACGGCCGAGACCGAGGCCGCCGAGCTCTACTCGATCTACAAGCTCGAGGTCATGCCGATCCCGACCAACCGGCCGATGGCGCGCGAGGACCAGGCCGACCTGATCTACAAGACCGAGGAGTCGAAGTTCACCGCGGTCGTGGAGGACATCGCCGAGCGCGTGGAGAAGAAGCAGCCGGTCCTCGTGGGCACCGCGTCCGTCGAGCGCAGTGAGCACCTGTCCAAGCTGCTCACCCGCAAGGGCATCAAGCACCACGTGCTCAACGCCAAGTTCCACGCCTCGGAAGCCCAGATCATCGCGCAGGCCGGTCGACCGGGCGCGGTCACGGTGGCGACCAACATGGCCGGCCGTGGCACCGACATCGTGCTCGGCGGCAACCCGGACATCATCGCCGACCTCAACCTCCGCGAGCGCGGGCTCAATCCCGTGGACACCCCGGAGGAGTACGAGGAGGCGTGGGACGCCGAGATCGAGCGCATGCGCAAGCTCAGCAAGCAGGAGGCCGAGCGCGTCCGCGAGGCCGGCGGTCTCTACGTGCTGGGGACCGAGCGCCACGACTCGCGGCGCATCGACAACCAGCTGCGTGGGCGTTCGGGTCGCCAGGGCGACCCGGGCGAGTCCCGGTTCTACCTCTCCCTGGGTGACGAGCTCATGCGCCGATTCAACGGTGCGGCCGTCGAGGCGATCATGAACCGGTTGAGCCTGCCCGACGACGTGCCGATCGAGGCCGGGATGGTCTCGCGAGCCGTGAAGAACGCCCAGACCCAGGTCGAGTCGCAGAACTTCGAGATCCGCAAGGACGTCCTCAAGTACGACGAGGTGATGAACCAGCAGCGCACCGTGATCTACGGCGAGCGCAAGCGGATCCTCGAGGGCGAGGACATCACCGACCAGGTCGAGTCGATGATCTACCAGGTGGTCAGCGCCTACGTCGACGGTGCCGCCGCCGAGGGCTATGTCGAGGACTGGGACCTCGACAAGCTGTGGGACGCCCTGGGGCAGCTGTACCCGGTCTCGATCACCGCGCAGTCGATCATCGACGGCGACGAGTACGGGGCGGCGGGTGATCTGTCGGCCAAGAACCTCAAGGACGCGATCCTCGACGACGTCTTCGCCCGGTACGACGAGCGTGAGTCCGAGATCGAGGGCATCGGCGGCGAAGGTGCCATGCGCCAGCTGGAGCGCTCGATCATGCTCCAGGTCCTGGACCGCAAGTGGCGCGAGCACCTCTACGAGATGGACTACCTCAAGGAGGGCATCGGGCTGCGGGCCATGGCCCAGCGTGACCCCCTGGTCGAGTACCAGCGTGAGGGCTACGACATGTTCGCGGCCATGATGGACGGGGTGCGCGAGGAGACCGTCGCGTTCCTGTTCAACGTCAAGGTGGAGGCCAGCCCCCAGCAGAAGACTCTGGCCGCCCCCTCCGCGGCGCAGGCGGCGTCCCTCGCGGGCGCCAACCCGATCCTGCAGGCCGCGGGCACCGGTCGCGACGTCACCGACGACCAGATGCAGTTCTCGGGCCCTTCGGAGACGGGGGAGGCCCAGCTCGTCGACGAGGGCGTCCCGGCGAACCGCGCCGAGCGCCGCTCCCAGGAACGTCAGGACCGGCTCGAACGACGCGAGCGGGCCGCCA
>NZ_JAALED010000167.1:0-5055 GCF_014145155.1 Dietzia sp. B19
CGCGGCGTGGTGTGGCGACGCTGGCGCAGCGAGTTGTTCGCCGACGGCGAGGGCGGCGACCGCGGTGCCGGTGACCCTGGTGCCGGCGTCCCTGGTGCCGCCGGCCCCTCCCGGACCGACACCGACCTGCTGCCCGGCATCGCCTCCCTGTTCAACGGGGCGCTGTTCACCGCGGACTGCCTGGACCGTGTGGGCGTCCCGGACCTGCGGCTGTTCATCCGCGGTGACGAGGTGGAGATGCACCGGCGCCTGGTGCGCTCCCGACTGCCCTTCGGCACGTGTCTGACGACCGCGTACCTGCACCCGCAGGGTTCCGACGAGTTCAAACCGATCCTCGGCGGCCGCATGCACACCCAGTTCCCCGACGACCCGGTCAAGCGGCACTTCACCTACCGCAACCGCGGCTACGTGCTCACCCAGCCCGGCAACCGGCGCCTCATCCCGCAGGAGATCCTGCGCTTCGGCTGGTACTTCCTGGTCACCAGACGAGACCCGGCCGGCCTGCGCGAGTGGCTGCGTCTGCAGCGGTTGGGCGCGGGCGAGCGGTTCGACAAGCCATGACCGACTGGATCGCCCTGCAGTCCCGGGCCGCCGACCTGTACGACCGGGTCCTGCCGATGGTCACCGACTGGGACGCCGCCACCCCGTGCAGCGAGTGGACCGCCCGTGAGGTGCTGGCCCACGTCGTGGACGAGCAGATGTGGGTCCCGGGACTGTTGGCCGGAGGGACGGTCGACGAGGTGGCCGGGGACCTCGAGGAACCGCTCCGTCGGCTCACCGGGGCCAGCGGCCCCGACCTCGTGGCCTTCTGGCACACCCTGCGCGCGCCGGTGGCCGCCGCGTGGCGGGGAACCCCCACCGACGACGAGGTCCACCTCTCCTACGGTCGGGCGCCGATGGTGCACTATCTCGCGCAGCAGACCTTCGATCTGGCCGTCCACGCCTGGGACCTGTCGGTCTCCCAGGGGGTCGACCTGCCGTGGGGCGACGAACTCGAACGCGCCGTCCTCGACTTCGTCCGGACCGATCTCGCCGACGACCCGGCCCCCGAGCTGTTCTCCGCTCCGCTACCGGGCTTCGACGGAGAAGGGGTCCCGACCCGGCACGCCGCTCTCGCGCGTACCGGTCGGGACCCCTCCGCCTGGCCGGCGGCCTAGAGCTCTGGCCGACGGCCTACCCGGCCTCGCGGAGCGCCGCCATCGGGCACTTCTCGATGGCCTTGCGAGCCCTCTTCTGGAGTTCCTCGGGGACCTCCTCCACGAGCAGGCGCACCACCTCGTCGTCGTCGCCCAGGGCGAAGACCTTCGGGGCGAGGCCGACGCACACCGCCTGCCCCTCGCACCGGTCCGGGTCGATCGCGATCTTCATGGGAAACCTCCTGGTTGGAACACTGGGTACACGGGTGTCACGGCCTGGCGGTATCAGCTCACCGGCACGAAGTCGACCTTGTCCCGGACGCCACAGTCCGGGCACTGCCAGTCGTCGGGGATCGCCGACCACGGCGTGCCGGGGGCGAAGCCCTCCCGCGGCTCACCCAGCGACTCGACGTAGTGGTGGCCACAGTTGGGGCAGGCATAGGTGCCGATCGGCGAGACGGCGCCGCGGACGGCGTCCACGTCGGGCTCGGGATCCAGGACGGCGGTCGCCGTGGCGGCCGGGGCGGAGGACCGGCTGGTCGCGGTGCTCGCGCCGGTGGCCGACGGGTCGCCGTAGCGGGCGAGGATCCGCTCCCGCTTGGACGGTTGGATGTTGGCCCTGGTGACGTCGCCGTCGTAGTGGTCGAGCACCCGGTGGTCCATGATCCGGCGCCAGATCGGCGGGAAGTAGGCCACCACGATGAGCGCGGCGTACCCGGCGGGGAGCTGCGGGGCGTCGTCGGTGGTGCGCAGGACCTGGTAGCGGCGCATCGGGTTGGCGTGGTGGTCCGAGTGGCGCTGCAGGTGGTAGAGGAAGATGTTGGTGACCAGGTGGTCGGAGTTCCACGAGTGCTCGGGCCGGCAGCGCTGGTAACGACCGCTGTCGAGCTTTTTGCGGCGCAGCCCGTAGTGCTCGAGGTAGTTGACGACCTCCAGCAGACTGAACCCGTACACCGCCTGCAGGATCAGCCAGGGAAGGACCTCGAGTCCGAAGACGGCGGTGAGGCCGCCGAACAGGACCAGCGTCATGAGCCAGGCGTTGATGTTGTCGTTACGCAGGGTCCACGGTGACTTGCCGAGGCGCTCGAGGCGGTTCTTCTCCAGCTCCCAGGCGGAGATGAGGGAGCCGATGACGCTGCGCGGGAGGAAGGCCCAGAACGACTCACCGAGCCGCGAGCTGGCCGGGTCCTCCGGGGTGGCGACGCGGGCGTGGTGCCCACGATTGTGCTCGATGTAGAAGTGCCCGTAGGCCGTGGTGGCGAGCGCGATCTTGGACAGCCACTTCTCGGAGTTCTGGATCTTGTGTCCGAGTTCGTGGGCGGTGTTGATGCCGATGCCCCCCGCGATGCCCACGGCCCAGGCGACGCCGATCTTGGCCACCAGCCCCAGCCCGCCCTCGTGGCCGAAGAACGACAGGTCGTCGGCGGTCCACAGGTAGCAGGCGAAGATCAGGGCGGCGTACTGCACCGGGAGGTACAGGTAGGTGCACCACCGGTAGAAGGGGTCGGCCTCCAGGCGTTCGATGACCTCCTCCGGCGGGTTCCGACCATCCACCCCGACGACCATGTCGAGCAGAGGGATGAAGACGAACACGACGAAGGGGGCGACGAACCACGCCACGACGGCGGCGGTGCCCCACCCGGCGTGGGAGAACCACGAGAACAAGCCGAGAGAGATGAACAGGGCGCCGGCGGGGATGAGCCCGAGCAGCCACAGGTATCGCTTGCCGTCAGTCCAGGGGTACGGCTGCGCCGCGGTCTCCCCTGCCTGGAGGTCGGTGTGCATCACAAGTCTCCCTCGATCGAGCCCGGCGGCGTGTGTCGCACGCCACCTAGTGGGTCAAATCTAGACAAACGTGAGCCGTTTGTCTAGACAGGGGCCGGCTTTTTGTCCAAGCGCCGTCTCCGGCAGACCTCCCCGACAGGTCATCCCGTGCGTCCGCTCGAACCCAGGCCGTAACTGACTCGCGGGTAAGTTAGGATCGGCGCGTGCCCAAGACCATGCTGCACCGCTACACCTCCAGCCCCCGGGCGTTCACCCTGCTGGGCTCGCTGTACCCGCCGCTGCTCGGTTCGGGGATCCGCATCCGGCACATCGCCCCGGACTGGAGCCGCGGGGAGCTGAGCATGCACGTCGCACCCTGGACCGCCAACACCAACGGCACCGCGTTCGGCGGCGCACTGTTCGCCGCGACCGACGTCCTCTACGGGGCGTTGCTGTCCGGGCAACTCGGTGGCGGCTACCAGGTGTGGACCAAGAGCGCGACGATCGACTTCCGGGCCCCCGGTCGGGGCCGACTGCGGTGCGTGGTGGACGTCCCCGGCCCCGAGGCGGACGCCATCCGGGAGCGACTGAACGACCACCCGAGCACCAGCGTCGTCCACACCGCGGTGGTGAGCGACAGCCGCGGCACGACGGTCGTGGAGGCGCAGCACACCATGTTCATCCGACGGAAGAGCTGACCGGGGGCAGACCGGCCCGAGGCGCGTAGGATTATCCGGTCCCCGGCCCTCCTCGGAAAGGACTCCCGTTGGGAGCCACCCCGCTCGCCTGGTCGCTGTCCGTCGGCCTGATCGTCGCACTGCTGCTGTTCGACTACTTCTTCCACGTTCGCAAGGAACACATCCCGACGCTCAGGGAGTCGGCCATCTGGTCCGCGACGTACGTGGGCATCGCGATAGCCTTCGGCTTCCTCGTGTGGATCTTCGGTGGAAACCAGATGGGCGTGGAGTACTTCGCCGGGTACATCACCGAGAAGGCGCTCTCGGTCGACAACCTGTTCGTGTTCCTGCTCCTGTTGACCAGTTTCAAGGTCCCGCGGGCCGGGCAGCAGAAGGCACTCCTGTTCGGCATCGTGTTCTCGATCATCGCCCGGACCGGGTTCATCTTCGTCGGAGCCGCCCTGCTCAACGCGTTCAGCGCGCTGTTCTACGTGTTCGGGCTGTTCCTCATCGTCACCGCGGGCCGTCTCCTGGCCGAGGACGACGAGGACGACGACGCCGACAACGTCGTGGTGCGTCTGGCCAAGAAGTTCATCCCGGCGACCGATCACTACGACCACGACAAGCTGTTCACCATCGAGAACGGCAAGAAGGTCATGACGCCGATGATGATCGTCATGGTGGCGATCGGCGGCACCGACATCATGTTCGCGTTGGACTCCATCCCCGCGATCTTCGGCCTCACCCAGAACGTCTTCATCGTCTTCACCGCCACCACTTTCTCGCTACTCGGCCTGCGCCAGCTGTACTTCCTGCTGGACGGTCTCCTCGACCGCCTCGTCTACCTCAAGTACGGCCTCGCGGCGATCCTGGGCTTCATCGGCGTCAAGCTGATCCTCCACGCCCTGCACGAGAACAACCTGCCGTTCATCAACCAGGGCGAGCACGTCGACGTGGTGGAGGTACCCACCTACCTGTCACTGGGCGTCATCGTGGCCGTGCTCGTGGTCACCGTCGTGGCCTCCCTCGTGAGCCCGGCCGGCAAGGCGCTCACCGTGCTCGGCAACCTCAAGCGGCACTCGCACGAGTACCTCAACAAGAACTTCACCGACGACCCCGTCGAGCGCGCCAAGCTGTGGGCCAAGATCCTCGACAACGAGGACAAGCTCAAGTCGATCGACCGGAAGTACTTCGGCTCCGAGGGCGACGTCTGGGAACTCGAACAGCTGCTGCGCAGGGTCTGGGACGATCACGCCCGCTACGAGCGCGCCACCGACTACACCCGCTGACCGACCACACCAGCCGACCGGTCTCTACGCGCTCCGGCCGGCCCACATCCCGAGGGGATCGGCGACCGGTTCCCCGGGAAGCGGTGGGAGCAGCAGGGCCCCCGGCCACAGTGACCGCAGCACCGGGAGCACGCCACCCACACCCGGGTCGGGGGCCTGCCCACGCGGTCGCGCGCCGCCCAGGGCCGG
>NZ_JAALED010000168.1:0-7095 GCF_014145155.1 Dietzia sp. B19
GGCGGTCGCCACCGCGCCCGCATGGGCAGTTCCCGCAGGAATCGTCGGTACCGGTGTCGCCGCCGGCGGAGGGTCGGCAGCGCTCGGCCTGGGCGGCGCGGTGGCGAGCAACCCCCATGCTGCAACGGGCGTCGAGAACGCGTTCCACGACGGCATGAACAACGCCAAGGACGCAGCGGCCGGGTCGATCAACGGCCTGAACATCCCGGGCGTCCCGCCGATCCACTTCAACTGACCGCCACAGCCACCGAGGGCTTCGAGTGATCTAGGAGGGCAACGTGTCGAAAAAAAACAATGACGACGCGGACTCGCCGCTGCGGCCCGTCGATCCAGTAGGTGGGCCGGAGGACGAGGTGGGGGAGCCCGACTGGATGGCTGCACTCGGTGTGGAAGCGGCCGCTGGCGAGGTGAAGCTGCCGCCGACGCCGGATCCGCCGCGTGCACCGGACGAGACCGAACCAGACCAGCCCTGGATGGACCAGCTCGTGGGAGCTGAGCCGGCTCAGGTGTCGGACGAGGTAACGCCGCCGCCGTCCGGTGAGGACCCGGCGGCAGTGGAACCAGGGACGGGGATAGCCCAACCACGTCGTAGGCGTGAATGGGCTATCCCCGCCGCGATGACGTGTTTGCTCGTCGTACTGGTCTGCGGCGGCGGGCTACTCCTGGTCAACAAGCTCTCCGACGGGATGGATCAACCAGCGGACCTGTCCGCCGACCTGGCGGAGATCGAGGGTCGCTCCGGTGACCTGGCAACAGAGGACGCCGGGACGATGCAGGATGCGGCTTTCCAGTGCGAGGGGTCGGAGTCAGGCGAGACGGTGACCGGCGACGGCGCGGGGGACACCCGATCGGTGGCCGGCGTCGTCCTGGCCTTCCAGCACGCCTACTACTCCGAGCGCGACGCGAAGAAAGCACTGAGTCTGACGTCCGACGACTCACCACTGGTGAACGTCGAAGCCCTCCAAGAAGGGATCGATTCGGTCCCGGAGGGCACTGAGCACTGTGTCTCGATCACGGCTGACGGTGCGAAAGCGCAGGTGAAGATCACTGAGGCGCGGCCGTCTGAGACCCCTGAAACCTTCGTCCAACAGGTCACCACCAGTCGTGACGGTGACCGAGTCGAGATCGTCAGTATTGCGGCGGAGGAAGAGTGATGGCGGCCCCGATCATGGCTCAGAGTCGACGGGATGTCCCCGCAGGAGCGGGACAGGTTCGGCCCACGATTCAACCCCCGGCGTCGCATGAGTGTGTCGCGGTGTGGGACAGGGCGGTGCCCGCGAGCGGATCACCGGGTCTCTGGCTGTTGGGCGCGCATGGCGGCGCCGGGGTCTCAACGCTCTGCCGGTGGCTCAGCCCCGCGGGGGACGCTCAGGGCCGGTGGCCGGGCGGTCATGGCAAACAGTCGCCGTTTGTGGTGCTCGTGGCCGAGGAGTCGGTGACAGCACTGACTAAGGCCCACGCCCTGGTGCGGCAGTACGCCACCGGAGGGGCCGGCACGCACGCGCGTCTGCTTGGCGTGGCCACGGTCGCGCGGGTGCCGGGCCGGCGGCCTCAGCAGGTCCGTCAGCGGCGAGACGTGCTGGCGGGGTTACTCGACCAGATCGACGGGGGCGCGTCGCAGATGTGGTCGGTCCCGTTCATTCCCGGTTTGACCACCGTGGCGCTCGATGAGCTGCCCGTCTGGTCCCTCGGGGAACCACCCACGACGAAGAAACGACCGTCACCGCGTGAAGCGGTGCCCGCGGCCGTCGCCGAACTCGGCACTGAACTTATCGACGCCGCGCGGACTCAGGTCGCGGCCTGGGGCAGAAGGTGAAAGAGCAGATGAACACGCCATTGCAACTTCTCTCGGCGCTGGTAGTGACGACCGTGGTCGTGTCAGCTGCCGGCCCTGCGGCCTCGCAGACCACCACCGCTCGGCCAGGCCCGGGAACCTCGACCACGACCACGACCAGCAGGGGGATTACGCAGTGCCCTGCGGTGCACATGCTGTTGGCTCCCGGCACCTCCGAGACATCTCGGTTCGCCGAGCCGAACAGCGACACCCACGGCTTCTTGTCCCAGCATCTCGTGCGGCCCGTGATGGCCGCGGTGAACGGAGGCAATATCGGGGACCTGTCCTCCGGGTTTGCGGCACTGCTCGACTTGCCGCCCGGGGTGCAGTCGCTCGCGGGCACCGCGGGAGAGGCGATCGGCCGGTCCATGCAGGGACCGAACCGACAGGCTGCGCGAGTGTCGCGCACGTACGTGACCTACCCCGCGACGGTCGGGGGAGCGCAGCCGCCCGGAATGCGGCACCTACCCGAGAACTTCGGGGACACCACGCCGTATGCCGAGTCGATGAACACCGGTGTGGAAATGACGGAAGACCTGATGGCGACGGTCGCCGCGAGGTGTCCGGAGACGAAGGTGTTCCTTGCCGGATTCTCCCAGGGCGCAGAAGTGATCAGTAACGTTGCTCGGCGCACGGGCGCCGGGCAGAGCGTCATCGACCCAGATCAGGTGGCCGGCGTGGCGTTGTTCGCCGACCCGACCCGAGCGGGGGGCACGCCTCTGCACCCGGACGGTGCCTCGTCGGTGGGGCCCGTGCCGGGCACCGCCGGGGAGAACGTTCTGCGCGCCATTACGGGCCTGGAGACGCTGCCGACGGCGAACGCGGGAGGGCTGGGCACAGACAACACCGGCCACGTGGGCTTTGGTCAGCTCAGCGACCGCGTCGTCTCGTGGTGCCTGCCCGGGGACTACGTGTGTGGTCTGCCGGTCGAATCCAAGCTCGTGGCCGACATCGTGCCGCTACTCGAGACGATGTCGCTGGGCGACCCGGTCGCCGCACTCGAGCAGCTCGCGCGGATCCTCGACCGGGCGGTCAGCGTCGGAAACCTGTCCGAGATCGCTGACTTCAGCTTCGGCGGCACGGGCTTCTCACTTCGCCCCAGCGCAGCCAATCCCACGCCCGTGCTGAACAAGCGGGTCCAAGCAGCCACCGAGGAGACCACCAGCTCGCCGACGAGCCGGAGCGAAGCACCCTTGACGAGCACAGCTACGACCGTGGCCGATAGCGCCGTGCCTGAGGAGGCACCGGCTGCGCTTCCGGCTCCGGAGCCGATCGTCGAGGTCACACCAGCACCGGCAGGAGCCATCGGCCCGCCGGCCCCGATGCCTCCGGGTATTCCGGGGATCCCGGGGTTGCCGGGGCTGCCGCCCCTGCCGACGCCGGAGCAGTTCGTCGGAACGGTTGTGGAGGTGGCCGCCGGGATCGGCGGGATGGCGCTTGGGGCGGCCATCACCGTCGCCCGCAAGACCATCACGCCGGAGAATCTTGCCCAGATCGCCGTGGCAGGAGTGACCGGTGGCCCCCAGGCCGCGGGCGCTGTGGCAGTGGCCAGGCTGTCCGACTCGGCGATGTCCCTACTGGAGCCGGGGACCGCCTCGGGCTATGCACGACAGACGCTGCAGATCCTCAAGGACGCCGGGGTGCCGGTCCCGGAGCAGGTGGAGCTCGCGGTGAGCCTGGCGGCGTGGCTGTCGACCAACGAGCACAACGCCTACGGAGAACGTCCGGTCCTGCCGGATGGGCGCAGCCCAGCCACAGCGACCCGGGACTGGGTGCAAGCGATCGCCGCTGATGTCACCGCCGACAGCGCGGACCCGCTCGCTCCGGCACCCCGCCAGACCCAGGTCGGACTCAGCGCTTTGGACTCCGTCGAGTTCAACCGTGACGCCGCCCGAGCGGCCCTCAACAAGGTCGGCCACACCTCCGTTACGACGTCGTCGGTTGCGAGGCCGGCGAACACTACAGCGCCCACCTCGAGTGCGGCGCCCACCTCTACCACCCTTGAAGGGAACTGACTGACCATGAACATCCGAGTGCTCGCACAGGGCGATACGTCCTTCATCAACAACATCACGCCCTGGCTTCCTGACTTTCTCTCCAGTCGCCTCACCGACGTCGCCGGGGTGGCGCTGGCGATCGGCATCGTGATCGCCGTCATCGGCGGCGTCATGGTCTTCGCTGGGATCGCGTTCGCCCGCCAGGACGGGCGCGGCGATCAAGTCTCCGGGCGCCTGCTGTGGTGGGGCGGCGGAGTGGTCGGCCTGGGTGTGCTCATGCCGATCGTCGGCTGGCTGCTCGGATAGACGGCTAGCCGATGACAGCCCACACGCTCGCGCAGAGCCCACCCCCGGCCTCGCCGCAACCACTACCAACGGAAATCCAAGGGCTGCTGGCCAACTGGATCTCGATCGGGCTCGGCTTCGTAGCCGTGGCCAGCGTGGTGTTCATGGGCTGGGCACTGGTGGAGATCAGTCAGGCCAGGGAGGTGGGCCGCGAGCCCAAGCAGGGCGTGGAGCGGCTTCTCGTGATCGCTGTGGTCCTCATGTTCGCCTCGAGCATCGGCGCGGTTGTCTCGCTGATCTACACCCCGATCTGACGGGGAATGAAGGAGCAGAAAATGCGCAGTCGCACACTGGTTGCCGCAGCGGGGCTTGCGATGGCACTCGCCGCGTGCGGCACCGACGACGCGGGGACGGAAGGGACCGAAGACGGCCCGGATCTGACTGCCGCGCCCGAGGCGACCTGGTCGCAAATGGCCGGCATCGCCGTTCCCCGGGCTGAGCAGTGCCCGGACGAAACCGACCCGGTCGAACACGGCTACGCACACACCCCACAGTGCGCAGTCATCGCGGCCATGACCGGTCAAACGCTGCTGGCCACCACCGGTGACAACACGTGGCCGCAGATGGCGAGCACCATCTTGGCGCCGGGACCCGGTAAGGACCAGTGGGCTCAGGCACGGGCCCTGATGTCGGTCGAGGGCCGCGTGCGCAATCCCGCGAAGTTCGTCGGCTTCCAGTTCACCGACTACTCGCAGGACCGCGCCCAGGTCCTCCTGGCCGTGGAGTGGCCCGACGGCACGCTCACCGCCCAGCCGACGCAGCTCGCGTGGCAGACGGGCGATTGGAAGCTCGTCCTGCCGACGCAACAAACCGCCGTGGACGCCGTCGAACTCGACAACCTCGACGACTTCACCGAATTTCGCGCCGACTAGTAGGAGCTCAACATGGACTCACAGCGACGAGGACGACTCACCGCAGCACTGATCGTCGCGGCCGTGGTGGTCGTCGTGGCCCTGGTCGCCGCCCTCATCCTGGCGATTGCCACCGGCGACAGCGACGACGCGGGCAGCGCGGACGCTCCACCCACCACGAGTGCGCCAGAGCCCTCGGCCGGGATCGCTGCGCCGTCGGACGACGAGACCACTGACATTGACCTGGTCGGCCGCCAGGTCACAGTGGTGACGTCCGCCGGCGGGACGCCGCGCGAGCAGACCGGAGAGCCCGGCGCCTTCCCCGTAGGCCAGGAAATGGTGGGCCCTCCCGACGGACTCGAACTGCAGCGCGTGAGCAGCGGCACCACAGTCATGGTCTCGCGCTCGGACGGACCGACCGGGGTCGACGACGGGGTAATGACGGGCTACGCCCGCTCACCCGGCGGTGCAGCACTCCTAACAGCCAATTACATGGGTTTCGGGATGGAGCTAGGCGGGGTGTACGCCGACTTCATCGGACATTTCATGCCGACGATGGCCGGCGAAGACCCGGAGTTTCTTGAGGAGATCCGGGCCCGCGGCGACTCCGTCGACGGACGCGCCCTGGTAGCAGCGCAGGGATACAGTGCGCCGCGGTGGTTCAAGTTCGGGCAGTGCGACGAGAACTTCTGCACCGTCGAGGCCGCGTTGCCGTCAGTCTACGAAGCGGTCGGAGAGATCAACTCTCCCGACCCCAACGTCGGAATTCACGATCATCCGGTGATTCGGGTCTCGATGAAGTGGGTCGCCGACCAATGGGAAATCGTCTCGGGACGAAACATGACTCCGCTCACCGAGATCGACGGGTCGTGGTCCCGGTGGATGTGAGACCAGCACTGAAAGCCCTCGCCACCGTCGTAGTGGCGCTCTTCGTCGCGATCGCTGTCGCTACGCCGGCCCACGCCCAGGACACCGGACAGAACCAGTTTCAGGAGTTCAACGAGGAATGCCGAAGCGGCGACCGCGACGGCGACCTCGTCGACGGCGGACTTCTGGGCGGCACCGGCGCCCATGAGTGGCTCCGCGACTCTGCCCACACCGGTGGTCTTCGCGAGACTTTCACCGCTCCGGTGCGCGGGGCTCACGCTGCTGCTTGCATGGGTGTGGGCGCGGTGCAGCATCCGGGCGACGCGATCCAGGCCGCGGCGGATGCCGCGTGGGATGGAAAGCTCGCCGGGATCGTCCGGGAGATCAAGGACGGCAACCCGGCGGTGATCGGCTACACGCTGACGCTGTGGACGAAGTTCAAACTGAACCCGGACGCGCTCGAGCTGTCCTCGTCGGGAATCAACAATCTCGTGTGGCAGGGCGCGATCGCTGGGCTCGCGTTGAGCCTGGTGATCGGCCTGCTAAAGGTGGCCTCAACGCGGCGGCAGGGCTCCGGGGAGGCGATGGAGGACGCGGCCGCGGCCTACGGCCGGTACCTGCTGTACGGGGCTCTGGTTCCGGCACTGGCGATACCGGCGATCATGGCCTTCGACGGCTTCGCTGACGTGCTGGTGAACACCTATATCGCCGATGCCGGGGACTTCACGAAGATCACCGATGCGGTCACGATCGGCGAGGACATGAACCCAATTTTGGTGCTGGTGTTCGTGCTCATCTCGCTGATCGGGTCGCTGGCGATGTGTCTGGCGATGGTCATGCGGATCATTTTGCTTCCCATCCTGATCGGGCTGATGCCGATCTTCGCGGCATGGGCGATCGGGCGAGCGGGACGGTTCACCGTCGAGAACGCGATGGGTGTCCTGGTCGCGTTCGCGTTGCTGAAAGTCGCGGCCGCGTTCGTCTACATGTCTGCGGTGTGGGCGGCGATGAACCTCGATGGGTCCGAGGAGAACAAGCTGGTCTCTCTGGTGCTGTTCGGGGCGGCCGGCTTGTGCGCCCCTGCACTGCTGGCGATCATCCTGCCTCAGATGAAGGGCCAGGCCGGTGGCTCGGCTGGCGCCCTGGGAGGGGCGGCCCTCGGGGCGACCGGTGCGGTCGTGGGCGGCACGGTCGCCGCGGC
>NZ_JAALED010000169.1:0-5793 GCF_014145155.1 Dietzia sp. B19
GTGCTCCGGCGCCGCCGGCGAGTCCCGCGACCAGCGCGCCCACGAGCAGGCCGCCGACGGCCCACCAGGTGCCCTCGGCGATCTCGTCCGGTGGCCCGGGCCGTCCTCGTGGACGGGGTCGGCCTTCCGGGGAACCCTGTCCATGTCGGGGCGATCGTCCGCAGGGAGCACCACCGCATCATCCGAGCCCCACGGAATGCCTTGACGAACCCCGCCGGACAGGCGAGGGTCGTCTTCGACCGCCGTGTAATGCCGGTTGCGAGAACAGGAGTGGGGGGCTGATGTCGAGCGAGGCCCTTCGCGGCTCCAAGCCCAAACCCGACCCCGGCCCCGGCTTCGCCGCATTCTCCCCGCGTCACCCGGCCTCGGGGGTCCCCCCGCGTGCACGAGTGATGGACATGCTCTCGGGACCTGACCGCCTGGTGGTGGTCCACGGCCCCCGGTTCTCGGGCAAGACCACCCTGCTTGCGCAGTGGCTGTCCGACGGCTCCTCATCCGGTGGATCCACGGTCGGGATCATCGACCCCGCCCCGGACCTCACCGGGGATCGCTACTGGCAGTCGGTCGTGACCTCACTCCGATCGGCGCAGGGCCCCGTCGGCCGCGCGGTCCCGGAGGCCGGGTCGGCCGGTGGTCCCGTCGAGCCGTCGGGTGATCCCTACCAGGAGGTGAGGGACCTGGTCCGATGCTGGCCCGGCCCCCTCACCGTGATTCTCGACGACCTCCACCTCTCCGGTGATCCGGAGGGGCACGTCCGCGATCTCCTCCTGCAGGCGCCACCGGACGGAATCCGTGTCCTCGCCACCACGCGCACCGCGATCCAGTGGCACCGATCGCCCGGAATGCCCGCGGACAGGGTGCTCGTGACCCCGGCGGACCTCATGCTCACGGATACCGAGCTCGCCGCCGCGCTCGAGTTCGCGGGCGTCCGCACTCTGAACCGGATCCCGCTGGGGTCGCTCGCCGCCGAGACCGGACGGCTCGCCGGTCTCGTGGAAGCCGCCCTGACCGCGCTGTCGGGCAACGCCTCGACCCGAGGGGACCCGATCGACCGGATCCGCGCCGGGATCGACCGCGTCCTCCTCCGGGTCCTGGCCGGTGATCCCGCGCTGGCCGGCCGCCGCGAGGAGATCTTCCGGACAGCGGTGGCCACGCCGCTGACGCCGGCGGCTGCCACGGTCGCGATCGACGGGGTCGCCGAGGGGCCGGCCGTGAGGCCGGGCGCGATGGCCGACCGGCTCTCCGCGGTGGAACAGCTCGGCCTCGTCGTCCGGGATACCGAGGAATCCGAGCCCACCTGGGCCTACCCGGATCCGGTCAGGGCATCGATCCTCCGCCTGGCGGCGACCGAGATCCCGGACGATCTCCGCGAGACCCGGCTCGCGCTGGCGAACCACTGGCTCCGGCACGGCGACCCGCACGCCGCGTTCGTCCTCGCGATCGACGCCGAGCACTGGGACCGCGTACGCGAGATCCTGCGCGAGCACTGGAAGACCCTCTACACGACGAACTTCCTGCAGATGGACGGGGATCTCAGGCGCATACCCGCCGACGTACTGGAGAGCGAACCACTGTTCGGCACGTTGCGGAGGATGCACGGTCAGTTCTCCGCACCGAAGGACAGTCCGGCGCCGGCACCCGACATCGCGACGTCCTCCGACCAGTTGGACGAGTCCGACGATGCCGCGCGGCTGATGCGGATGCTCTCGCTGCGCATGGACGGCCGCTTCGAGGCGGCCGCATCGGAGCACAGCCGACTCAGCCGGATACCGGTCCCCGATGTCGAAACGTCGACCCGGGCGGAACGGGACGGCCCCGCGTTCGTCTTCCTCCACCTGGGCCTGACCCTGCTCCTGGTCGGTCGGTTCGACGACGCCACACGGATGTTCCGCCGGGCCCACCGGCTCGGAACCGGCACCTTCATCGAGCGGGACGCGGCCGGCAAGCTCACCTTGACGCACGCCCTCCTGGGGCACCCGGCGGACGCCGGTACCTGGTGGGATGCAGAACGGCAGCACCCGCAACTGCCGCGCGACTCGGAGCTCGTGGTCCGGCCCGCCGGGATGATCGGGGCGGCGCTGTCCCGACTCGACCGCCTGGATACCGAGTCTGCCATCGGTCTGATCACCGACCTGGGAGCCCCGGCGGACCGCGAGGAGCTGTGGGGTCTCGCGCTCTACGTGTACGGCCAGATCGCCCTGAGCACCGGCACCGCCGCCGACGGGCTCAGGTACGTCGAACACCATATGGCGCGGTTCCCGGGGTTGTGTGGACATGGCGCGGTGGTGGGGCCACTACTCGACGGGGTCCGTGCGGACCTCCACCTGGCGCTGGGTGGGTCGGACGCGGCCACCGAGCTGGTCGGTGCCTCGTCCCATCCGCTCACCGCGCCGGCCCGGGCCCGCATCAGGGTGTACGAGGGCGATCACGAGGGGGCGTTGGAGATCGTCAGGCGCCATCACGGGGATCTCCGCGTGACCCAGCGGGACTCCGTCGAGCTGTCCCTGGTCGGCGCCACCGCGTCGCTCGGACTCTCCGCGCGGGAGGAGGCGGTGCGGTACCTGGAGCGCGCCGTCACCACGTCCGCGCTCACCGGACTGGTCCGCCCGTTCACCACGCTGCCCCGCGAGACGATCGCGAAGCTGGCGAGGTTGGGCCCTGAACTCCCGGTGTCCGCCCACCGGACCGGCTCCGACGCCCCCTCGTCGCCGCATACGGCGACCGAGGTCACCGAGCGCGAGCACGCGATCCTCCGAAGTCTCGAGACCGGTGAGTCCATCTCCGCGATCGCCGACCGGCACTTCGTCAGCGTGAACACGGTCAAGTCGCAACTCCGGTCCGTGTACCGCAAGCTCGGCGCCCGGTCCCGGGGCGCAGCGGTCGAGGAGGCCCGGAGGCTCGGTCTGCTCTGAGCGCCCGACCGCGGCCATCCGCGAGAAGCAGGTTGCTCGTTCAACTCCGATTCCGGGCGGGGTCGGGGCGTGGAGAAGCCTTTGCAATCGGCTTCGAGCTGGCGATTCACGTGCCATTTCACCCAGGTGAATTGGCGTGCGCGGCGGCCATATCGCGGCCTAGGTGAACTAGCGTTCACGAGATCGCAGTCGCCGCGACCCTAGGAGAGAAAGTGATCGGTACCCCGCCGAGCGTGATCGTCGACGAGAACGGAGCCAGACCGCCCCGGGTGGTGGACCCGGTGGGGACGCGGCTCGTCCTGCTCTCCGGTCTCTCCGTGTCATGACCGGGCGCGAGTGGGACGACTACGTCGAATGGTCCGGCCTGGACGAAGGGCGACTGGACGAGATCATGCGCGACCGCGGCCGCACCGTCGACCGCGGTTCGGGTGCCGGGCCGGATCCGGTCGCGCGGGCGCGATGGTTCCCCCAGAGGTGCCGGGAGTCAACGGCGGCGGGAGCCCGCCATCGCAGGGCCGGAGAACAACGCGATTCCTAGGACGAATCCGAAATTGTACCAGTTGCCGTTGTTGCCCACCTCGTAGATGGTCACGGTGTCGGTGAACAGGGAGATGATGAAGGTCACCGGGAGGATGAGCCCGTGCCAGAGCCCCCACCAGAAACCGAGGCCCTCCGGGGAGACGTCGACGTTGGGTCCCGCGGCGCACGCGCCGAGGGTCAGGACGACGACGAGGAGGACACCGGCGGCGAGCCCCGCCCGTCCCCGGGTGGTCATCTCCGCCGCCCCCGCACGAAGTAGAGGGCGGGTCCGATGAAGTTGACCGCGATGATGGCAGCCCACCTGGCCTTGCTTCCACGCACCTGTTCGGCGGGCCGGAACGCCAGATCGGTCCAGGCCGAGACCGCCAGCGACAACTGAACGGATGCCAGGACCAGGATCGCGGCCTTCTGGGAGTCGGTCAATCGCCTCCACGACTTCGTTCGCATGGGTCCTCCCGGGGTCGATCCGACGATGGAGTTCTCCTGATCTTATGGGTGTACCGCGAAATGTGCGTGAGCCCGAGGAGATCCGGGCCGTAGAGCGTTCACGGGCACCCGGCGTCGAGTGCGGAGGTCACGTCGACGGGGGTGGGTCGGCGGCGGCCCGTCGCTCCTCCCACTCGCGTCTGTCCTTCATCTCCCTGGGGCGGAAGTAGAGCAGGCCCGACAGTACGGCCACGAGGAAGACGACGAGCATGGTGAAGAACAGCGGCCAGACCCCGGTCAGGAAGATGATCGGTACCGCCAGGGCGGTGACGAGTCCGCCACCGAAGAACGGTTCGAACACGAGTTGCTTGTAGCCGAAGGCCTCGAACGCGGGGCTCTCCGCCTCGGGGTCGACGATGCGCATCAGGACGAGACCTGTCGCGGTGACGCCCATCGACTGCCCGAAGTCGCCGATACCGCGCTCGAACCAGAACCGGCCGATGGTGCGTGGCGCGAGGAGCAGGAAGAGCGCGAGGTTGATGACGGTGCCGGCGATGGCGAGGATGGCGAACATCCCGAGGTTGTCCCCGATCGCCTGGAGGGACAGGGTCCCGATCGCGGCCACGATCAGGAAGTCCAGGGCCCAGCCCTGGATGCGCTGCATGAGCTCGCCGTCGATGAAGTGGTCGAGGCCGGTCTTGGTGGCCACTACCTGCACGATCACGCCGCCCAGCAGGGCGATGGGGAAGAGGGGGACGTACGCGAAGATCTCCAGCGGCGTGTTGTCGTCGAGCATGACCGATGCATAGGTCTGCTGCTCGATCCACCGCAGGCCTTCGAGGATCCCCAGCCCGATGAGAATCGCCGCGGAGATCAGCGCGATGTGCAGGGTCAGCGGTTCGATCGAGGACGGCCGGGAGGTCATCTCACCGGCCGGGTTGCTCTCGCCCTCGGCGAACACGCCCTTGCGCTCGTCCTCCGACATGGCCGCGGACCCGGTGAGGAGTTCGGTCCTTCCGGTCCGGACCCCCCAGTTGATGAGGATGATGCCCAACACGATCCCGCCGACGATGCCCACCGTCGCCAGCCCCACCGCGATGTCCGCGCCCTCGCTGTAGCCGAGTTCCTCGAAGACCGGCCGCATGCCCGCCGCGGTACCGTGGCCGCCCTCGAAACCGATCTCGATGAGGGCACCTGACATCGCCGGGGCCGCGAGCAGCGGGACCAACACGAGCGCTGCCAGGAGCAGCCCCACGACGTACTGCGCCGACGCCATCGACACGCCGAGCGAGAGCTGGGGTCCGACCAGTTTGAGCGCACGTTGGGGTGTCGGGAGCTTGTGGCCCAGGAACATGGTCGCGAACACGACGCTGATGAGCAGTTCGGGCAGCGACGACCACACGGTGACCATGGACTCGGTGAACACGCCGTTCTCGCCCCAAGGGCCGGCGAAGCGCCCCAGAACCTCGGGGCCGAGGAGGAGCAGGAGCACCCCCGCGACGATCGAGCTGGGCAGGAACAGCGACTGGACGACCCCTACCCTGACGCGGATCATCTTGCCCACGAGGAGCGCCAGTCCCAGGATGAGGAGGGCGAATCCGACGGCATCTGCGGACATGGCTCAACCTCGGTTCCGAGAAGTGCGAGTAGCGGTGTCGGTACGAAATCTATCCGCCCACGGCGCGGACCGCTCCCGATCGGCTGACCCGGACGCGTCGGAGGTGGCGGCCTGCCGCGCCGACGGGATCGCGCGGATGAGGCGATCGCGGCGGACAGCGGTCGATCCGGCGGAGAAGCGCCGCCGGCCGCACGGACGTATCGTCGGCCTATGACCTCCCTGGAGCGAACCGGCCCGAGCCTGACCAGTGGCTTCGCCCGCGATTTCCCCGATCTCGCCGTCCCGTGGAAGGCGGCC
>NZ_JAALED010000017.1:0-3020 GCF_014145155.1 Dietzia sp. B19
CGCCGGCCGCGGCCTCCATCGCCAGGGCCAGCCCCTCATCCGACGCCAGACGGTCCCACCGGTCCCTGTCCTGCTCGCGCAGCGGGACGGGGAGGCCCTCGTCGTCGACCCTGGCCGGCGCGCGTGCCTCGGTGAGCAGCAGGAGCGCGAGCAGGCCCGTCGCCTCCGGCTGCCCCGGTACGAGCCTGTGCACGATCCGGGCGAGGCGGATGGCCTCCGTCGTGAGGTCCCCGCGCAGGTGGCCGTCACCGGTGGACGCGGCGTATCCCTCGGTGAAGATCAGGTAGATCACCGCGAGCACCGCGGGCAGTCGAGCCGGCAGATCATCCGGGCCGGGCGTGCGGATAGGGATCCGCGTGACCCGGAGGCGCTTCTTCGCCCGGACCAGGCGTTGCTGCACCGTCGTCACCGGGAGGAGGAAGGCGTGGGCGATCTCCGTCGTCGTCAGACCGCCGAGGTATCGCAGGATCAGCGCCACCTGCTCGTCGGTCCTGAGCGTGGGGTGGCAGCACGCGAAGAACAGCTCGAGCCTGTCGTCAGGGATCTCGTCCGGTTCCACGACCGCACGGACCGGCGGCGCGGAGGTTCGTCGGTCCTCCTCGACCCGGAGACGCGCGAGACGCTCGGTGAGCGCCTTCTCCCGCCGGAGCCGGTCGATCGCCTTGCGGGTGGCGGTGGTCGTGAGCCACGCGAGCGGGGAGTCCGGCACCCCGGTACGGGGCCAGGCCTCGATCGCCGCTTCGAGCGCGTCCTGGGCCGCGTCCTCCGCGAGATCCAGATCCCCGAAGCGTGACGCCAGCGTGGCGAGGAGGCGCGAGTGCTCCTCGCGCCGCAGTGCGACCAGCACGTCCGACGCCGCCGGGCCCGGGGCGGTCACGGGGTCACCCCCGCGTCGCCCCGGACCCGTCGGTCCGGCATCAGAACTCCAGCATCGCGCGGACCTCGACCCGTCCGCCCCTGGCGCCGGGGCACTTGGCGGCCCAGGCCAGCGCCTCGTCGATGTCCGCCACGTCGATGACGATCGTGCCGCCCACGAACTCCCTGCTCTCGGCGTACGGACCGGACGTCACGACGGCGTCCGTCCCGCCCGCGGGGATCCTGACCGTGACGCCGGTCTCGGGGTCCTCCAGAGCGAAGCCACCGGCGAGGACGCCGGCCTTCTCCAGCTCGGCGTCGAAGGCCATGAACTCCTCGACGCCGGGCCCTTCCTCCTCGCCGCAGCGCACGTCCTCGAGGTTGGCCATAAGCAGCAGTACGTACTTCATGTCGATCTCCTGACTGGGAGTGGTGGATGCCGGCCGCGGTGTTGTGCGCCGACACCTCCATGACGAACAGCCGCCGCAAGATCGACAGGTTCGCACAATAATTCTCCGCGCTCTTCCGGATTCCGCTCCCGGGCGCACCAGGACGGGAGTCCTCAGCCGTCGGATCCACACGCTGCAGGCTCACCCACACGCGACATCTCGTCCGGGAATGACGATCACGCGTGTGGATTCAGACGTGAGACGACCGAGGAGGCGGTAGCGGTCGACGCCCGGCCCACCGACGCCCGGGCTCAGTACCGATCGTCCGGCAGCCGGCGGCTTCGGGAGCGCATCGCGAACAGGAGACCGATCACGAAGAGCACCACGCCGGCCACCATGAGGATCACCGCGAGGGTGTTCGAGTCGATACCCGGAATGTTGACCTCGACCGCGTACATGAGTATCGCGCCGATCACCACAAGAACCACTCCGCCGCCGATGTAACCCATGTCTGTTCTCCTTCGTCGTGACCGCGCGCCTGTCCGCGGTCGTGCGGCTCACCCTACGAGAACTCGGCGCCGAATTCAGGCGTGCGGAGAGAGGAGCTTTCGCGCCGGTTCCTCGATGAACCGGTAACTGGCCGCGCCCACTGCGATCGACCCGACCACGGTTACGGGCCAGATCACGCCCATCCGCCGGGTCCACAGCGAGGTGCGGGTGAGCGGGAACGCGTAGTGCAGCACGATCAGGTGCCAGAGGAAGATCCCGTACGACCAGCGGCCGATCGCCTGAAGGGGTGCCGACTCCAGGATGCGGAAGCGCGTGCCCGCCGGGGCCAGGACGACCGGCCCGAGGAAGTAGAACGCCATCGCCGCGGTGAGCCCGTTGCGCGCGGCGTACTCGCGGCCGCTCGGGTGGTGGAAGCCCTCGGAGAACCAGCGGGTCGACGTGGTGGCGAGCAGCGCCCCGGCGCCGGCCGTCCACCAACCCCACCTGGCATAGGATGCCCGGCTCAGTCGGGCGAGCAGTCCCGGGCGGGCGGTGGCCAGCTCGGCCAGCAGCATCCCGGAGGCGAACCAGGCGGAGAACGCCGGCGGCAGGATCTGGACGTTGATGCCCCTGGGCAGGAGCCGCAGGCGCTGCCAGGGGATCAGCGGGAACAGCAGGCCGGAGAGCCCGAAGGCGCCGACGGCGGGCAGCCGCCATCGGGCCCTGTCGCCCCGCAGGTTCCTCATCCCGGTCCACAGCGCCGGGAGCGCCAGGTAGTAGGCCATCTCGACCGCGAGTGACCAGGCGTGCGTGAGCCCGGAGACGAGAAACCTCCGCTGGTAGATCTGCGTCAGGGTGAGGTTGCGCAGCCAGACCACGGGGCCGTTGATCCGGTTCTGGGGGAGGAGCACCATGGCGACGGCGACGAGCACTGAGTACGCGGGCATGATTCGCACGAGCCGGGCCCGCAGGTAGGGGATCACCGCGCGGGCCGTTCCCGGCCGGTCGCGGCGGGCGTGGTCGGAGTGTGCCCGCCACAGCAGGAAGCCGGTCTTGGCGAAGAACACCGCGACCAGCATGTCCAGACGACCGTAGAGGCGGCGCACCGGCGTCCCGTAGGACATCCGGGTCACGAACGCGACGTGGGTGGTGATGATGCCGATCGCCGCGAGGCCGCGGAGACCCTCGAGCGCCGGGATGTGACCGCGAGCACCGGCGAGCCGCGGCTGCTGCACCCCGGTGGCCTCGGCTACGGCGGTCTCGGGAGCGTCCGCCAGGGTCGGAGCC
>NZ_JAALED010000170.1:0-8209 GCF_014145155.1 Dietzia sp. B19
CGCTCAGATGCGAAGAGCCGGTTATCCTTCCTGAGCAAAGGGACGTAAGCGCCAGATATCTCTGGCACATATTGAATAACGAGACCAGATGGCCTCGGTCCGGTTCGGCTCAGCCCTTCATCAAGCCGAGCGATGTAAAGAAACATGTTGTGCCTCTCCCCCCCCTCGTTGAGCAGCGCCGCATTGCCGCCATACTCGATCGCGCTAATACGCAGTTAGAAAATACCCGAAGAGCCGCATCACTTCTCGAGTCGCTCGGGCAGGCTGTGTTCCACCAGATGTTTAGCGACAGGAACTGCGAAACAGTTCTACTAGGCGACCTGATAGCGCAGCATCAACTTGGTCTTGATAAGAGGACATCGGAACTGGGCCCCCTAGGAGAATTCTCGTACTTGAAGATGGACTCCATTACGAGCGCGGGCGGCCTAGATCTTAGTAGGGCCACTCGCGTCGACTGCTCCCCAGAGGAATTCGAAAAGTACTCACTGCGCGAGGGCGACTTAATATTCAACACAAGAAATGCTCGAAATCTTGTTGGAAAGTCGACTGTGTACCGCGGGCCCGTCACGATCTTCAACAACAACATTCTTCGACTTCGATTCGCCGAAACGGTGCATCCGGATTTTATCCACCAATTCTTGTGGTCGAAAGGCGGCCGACAACAGCTTGATGCTCGAAAATCCGGCACAACCAGTGTGTGGGCGATTTACTTTAAATCGCTCAAAACTATTAAGGTTCCAGTTCCTGATCTCGAGAGTCAGACTAAATTTTCGATCCGGCTACGAAATGCGAGGACCCAAGTTGAACGCTATCGCAAGCGCGAGGCGTCCTTAGAGAAACTGCTGAGGTCTCTTGAATCGCGGGCTTTCCTCGGAGAACTCTGATGCCCGTCGAGATGGGGATCTGGCGGATCGACGGCGGGACACCGCGGCGGCTCAGCGCCAGCCAGTTGCCCACTGAGTCCATGCTCGAAGAGTTCCTGGAGCAGGACCCCACTCTCCTGGGTGAGCGCCTCCTCGTCGTCGGGCGTCAGGTTCGGACGCCGTACGGGAAGTACATCGACCTCCTGGCCATGGACGTCGAGGGCAACCTGCATGTCCTCGAACTCAAACGGGACAAGACGCCCCGCGATGTGGTGGCACAGGTCCTCGACTACGGCTCGTGGGTCTCGACCCTGGACCGCGAGACCGTCATCGAGCTGGCCAACGCGCAGCTGACCAGGCCCTTTGAGACCGCGTTCGAGGAGGTCTTTGGCATCTCCGCTCCCGACGAAGTCAACGGGTCGATCAACCTCGTCGTGGTGGCCACCGAACTCGATTCGTCGTCCGAACGGATCGTCACCTACCTCCGCGAATTCGGCGTGCCCGTCAACGTCGTCTTCTTCACCCACCTCGAGGACGACGGCCGCCGCTACCTCGCACGATCGTGGCTTGCCGGCGACGACGAGGGAACGCATCGATCGGCGTCGGGCCCCCGGGGTGCGAAGGGCAAGAAGGCGGAGTGGAACGGCATCGACTGGTTTGTCTCCTTCGGCGACGAGACCAGCCGCTCGTGGGAGGACGGCCGCCGGTACGGGTTCGTCTCCGCGGGCGGCGGGAGCTGGTACTCGGATTCGCTGCGCTCGCTCCCCGTCGACGCCCGGGTCAACGTCCACATCCCCAAGCGCGGATACGTGGCCGTCGGCACCGTGCTGCGGGAAGCGACACGGTTCGACGACGCGATGGTCGAGGTCGACGGGCAGTGGGTGCGGCTGCGGGACCAGAAGTTGAACGCCCCGTACCGGCACTCGCCCGACGGCGTGAACCAGGACGGTAATGAGAGCGACGACGACGAGTATGTCGTCCCCGTGGAGTGGACCGTTGCCGTGCCGCAGTCCGACGCATTCTGGGTCAAGGGGATGTTTGCCAACCAGAACAGCGCCTGCAAGCTCCGGCAGGAGTTCACCTTGGACCGACTGGGCGGGCACTTTGGGCTGGACCAGATCGAGGATGCTCGATGAGCGGAGTACCCACCTGGGACCAGTACATGGCCCCCGCGCTGCAGGTGCTCCTCGACGGCGAGGTACACCGCGCCCGCGACATCTGCGCTTCTGCCGCCGACCTGCTCGGCGTCAGCGCGGAGGAGCGGCTAGAGACGATCCCCTCCGGCCAGCAGCGGTACCGTAATCGCGCCAATTGGGCTCTCTCGTACCTTTATCGCGCCGGCGCCGCTGAGCGGCCGGTGCGCGGGCATTACCGCATCACCGACGCGGGGCGGAAGCTGTGCACCGACCATCCGCACGGGATCAAGGAGAAGGACCTCCCATCGATTGATGGCGCTGTACCGCCCTCTACGGTTGTTGATCCTCCAGATGACCTGACGGAGCTGGACCCGGTGGAGCAGGTGTCGCTCGGTGTGGAACGCCTGCATTCTGCTGTCGCGACCGACCTGCTCAATCGGCTCCACGCGAACGAGCCCGCCTTCTTCGAACAAGCGGTTCTCGACCTCATTATGGCCATGGGATACGGCGGTGCCGAAGGCACCGCCACCCGCACCCAGCTCTCCAACGACGGCGGTATCGACGGGATCGTCGACCAGAACGCTCTCGGGTTGAGCCGCATCTATGTACAGGCCAAGCGCTACGCCCTCGATTCAACCATCGACCGCCCCACGATCCAGGCCTTCGTCGGCGCACTCCACGGAAATCAAGCCAACCAGGGCGTGTTCATCACCACCGCGCGCTTCAGCAGCGGCGCCCGCGCCTACGCCGACTCCGTCCCAACTCGAGTCGTGCTCATCGACGGCAAGCGGATGGCCTCGCTCATGATCCGCTACGGCGTGGGCGTGCAGGTGAACCAGACGGTGCACATCGTCGAGGTGGACGAGGACTTCTTCGAGTAGCAGCATGGCCGCCTACACGACCCGAGCCCAAAAGTTTCATAAGTTATGACTCCGACAGCCGATCTGCCCTCGCCAGTCATAGCTATGCATTAGATTGGCGTCGTGGACATCGAGACCATTCTTGCCGAGGGCGAGTCGCTCACCATCGAGTTCAAATCCCAGATCTTCGACAAAGAGCTGGTCAAGGCGGTCTCCTGTATGTCGAACTCCCAGGGTGGGACCCTCCTTATCGGGGTCGAAGACGACGGGACAGTGTGCGGTGCCCGCCCTCGGCACGGAGACGCAACCAATCCCGACCGGGTGGCCGCCGTCATTCTGAACACGACCACCCCTCCACTCCCAGTGAGCGTGTCGCTACACCACTACGGAGATCACGAAATCATTCGGATCGACGTCCCTATCGCCGACCCGGGTCCGACGGGCACGAAGGACGGCGTCTTCACGAAGCGGGTACTCGACACCAAGGGGGAGCCCCAGTGCCTCCCGATGACCGCGCACGAAATTGTGAGTTTGGGGATGGTCACTCGGGGCCAGGACTTCGCGGCAGCGGTCGCGCGGGGTGCAACGCTCGACGATCTCGACCCCGACGAGTTTGACCGGTTCCGACACCGTTGTGCCGATACCGGCGACCCCATCGCGAAACTGGGCGACCTCGATATTTTGCGGGCTCTCGGCCTCGAACCGCACTCCGCTCCAATCAGCATCGGGGCCATCCTTCTATTCGGCAAAAACCACGCATTGCGCCGCTGGATCCCCAACGCAGAGTTCCTCTTCCAAGATCTTCGGCATGGACCGAGCTCGACCAATGACCACATCGTCGGCCCACTGGTGAAGGTCGCCGAGGAGCTAAGGAGCCGGATCGATTCCCGGAACACCACAACCGAAATTTTGGTCGGGCTCCATCGCCTGGAGATCCCCCTCATACCGGAGATCACCCGGCGCGAGACGGTGGCGAACGCACTGGTCCACCGCGACTACGCCGAGCTCGGACCAACACGAGTCCAAATTACCGACGACGACTTCATCGTTACCAATCCGGGTGGCCTGCCCCCCGGCGTTACGGTGGCGAACATCCTCGAACAATCCAAGCCCCGGAGCGTCCTCCTCGCTTCCGCTTTCCTCCGCGCAGGATTGGTGGAACGCAAAGGGAAGGGGGTCAACGAAATGTTCGAACACCAACTTCGCGCCGGTCGCGACGCCCCCGACTATTCGGGGACGACCCTCGATTCGGTAGTCGTCAGCATCCCTCTCGGCACCTCAGACCTCGATCTCGTGCGCTTCCTACGTACATACGAGAACGACAACCAGCGACTCCTGACCCTCGACGAACTGCGAGTGATCCACGAGGTGAAGGCGTCGGGGTCGCTCAGTCCCGGGGAGCTTGCGAGTTCGCTCGATCTGCCGTCCTCCGCCGTCCGGCGAATCACCACGTCTCTCCTGGAAGCGGGCATTGTCGAGTCTCGCGGGACAGGGCGAAGCCGGAGTCTTCATCTAACGGCCCGCTTCTACGATCTGGCCCATGACCGGAGCGCTTACGTTCGAGTCAAGGGCGCCGATCCATTTCAACTAGAACGCATGATCCTCGACTACGTAGCCGCCTACGGATCGATCACCCGCGCCCAGGCAGCCGAACTCTGCCAGAACACGCCCCCACAGGCCCGCGCGATTTTGAAGCGAATGGTCGACAAGGGTGCACTTCGCATGGTCGGCGAGCGGCGCGGAGCGAAGTACCTGCTGGAGGAGACCGCATGACAACCAACTTCGATTTTGTCCCCGCCGAGTGGGGCAGTGTCCGTGCGGACGCCATCCAGGCGGAGTCGAATGGTCAGACCGACCCACGTGTGAGCGTGTTCTACGCCCGTCGGGTCCTGGAGCAGGTTGTGGTCCTGATCTTCGACCTCGAGCGACTGCCGCTGCCGTACAACTCCGACCTCAGCGGGCGGCTCGGCGACCCCGGGTTCATCGCCTCGGTCGGCCCGGAGATCGTGTCCAAAGCCACGGTCATCCGCCGGGCCGGCAACCGCGCGGTCCACGACAAGAAGGAGATCCAGGAAACGTCCGCCCTCGAGATACTGCGGCAGCTCCACGACCTGCTCAAATGGGCCGCCTACAGCTACTCGTCCACGCCTGACGACGTGCCCACCTCGTCGTCGTACGATCCTTTGCTCATTCCGGCACCCGCCGCCACGGGCGGCCAACCCCCACTCACCGCGGCGGAACTCGCCCAGCTCAACAACGTCCTAGAGGCCAAGGACGCCGCGCTCGCGGCGGAGAAGGCCACCAGTTCCGCGCTGCAGGCGCAGATCGACGAGCTAATCGCCAAGGTCCAGCAGGCTCAGAAGATCAAGGACGCCCCCGAGCCGACCTTCGACGTGAGTGAGGCCGAGACCCGGCGCCAGTTCATCGACGCGGACCTGCGCGAGGCCGGGTGGGACCTGACCGACGCGCGGGACCGCGAGTTCCCCGTCACCGGGATGCCCAACGACACCGGGCAGGGATTCGTCGACTACGTCCTCTGGGGAGAGGACGGCTTGCCCCTGGCACTGGTCGAGGCCAAGAGATCGCTCGCCGACGCCACGATCGGCCAGCAACAGGCCAAGCTCTACGCGGACTGTCTGGGAGCGAAGTTCGGCCGTCGCCCCGTCATCTTCTTCACCAACGGGTTCGAGCGCTGGCTCTGGGACGACGCGATGTACCCGGCGCGCCGCGTCAGCGGCTTTTTGACCCGGGGCGAGCTGGAGCTCACCGTGCAGCGCCGGCATTCACGAACGCCGCTCGAGGCGACGCCCATCGACAAGACCATCGTGGAGCGGCATTACCAGCAGCATGCAATCCGCTCGGTCGACGACGTCTTCACGCAAGGGCAGCGCGAGGCGCTCCTGGTGATGGCCACCGGATCGGGCAAGACCCGCGTCGCGATCGCGCTGGTGGACCAGCTCATGAAGGCTGGCTGGGTCAAGCGCGTGCTCTTCCTGGCGGACCGGGTGGCCCTGGTCAACCAGGCCGTGTCCGCGTTCAAGGCGCACCTGCCGTCGGCCACCACCGTCAATCTGGTCACCGAGAAGTACCAGGAGGGGCGCGTCTACGTCTCCACCTATCCCACGATGATGGGGCTGATCAACCAGACCGACGACGGTCGCCGCACCTTCGGCCCGGGACACTTTGACCTCGTGGTGATCGACGAGGCCCACCGGTCCGTGTATCAGAAGTACGGGGCTATCTTCGAGTGGTTCGACTCGCTGCTCGTGGGCCTCACCGCCACACCCAAGGACGAGGTCGACCGCAACACCTACAGCCTGTTCCGCCTCGAGGACGGCGTCCCGACCGACGTGTACGGCCTCGACGACGCCGTGGCCGAGGGCTACCTGGTGCCGCCCGTGGGAGTGTCCGTGCCGACCCGGTTCCTGCGCGAGGGCATCCACTACGACCAGCTGTCGGAGGCCGAGAAAGACGAGTGGGACCTCCAGGACTGGGGTGACGACGAAGCGCCCACCGACATCGACCCCGAGGAACTCAACCGCTGGCTCTTCAACGCCGACACCGTGGACAAGGTGCTGGCAACCCTCATGGAGAACGGCCACAAGGTGGCTGGTGGCGATCGCCTGGGCAAGACGATCATCTTTGCCAAGAACTACGCCCACGCCAAGTTCATCTGGGAGCGCTTCGACCTGGCCTACCCGGAATACAAGGGCGAGTTCGCCAAAATCATCACCTACAAGTCCGAGTATGCGCAGAGCCTCATCGACGACTTCTCCGAGACGGACAAATTCCCGCAAATCGCGATAAGTGTTGACATGCTCGACACGGGGATCGACGTCCCCGAGGTGGTCAACCTCGTGTTCTTCAAGATGGTCCGGTCGGCGTCCAAGTTCTGGCAGATGATCGGAAGGGGGACACGCCTGGCGCCGGATCTCTACGGGCCCGGGGAGGACAAGAAGAACTTCTATGTTTTCGATTTCTGCATGAACCTCGAATACTTCAACCAACCCGGTGCCGGAAGCGAGGGTTCGGTGCAGAAGTCTCTCGGTCAGCGACTGTTCGAAGCGCGGCTCGGACTCGTCTCCGCCCTGGACCAGTCTGCCCCGGGCCAGGGGGGCAGCCCGGTCGACCCCGAGCTCCGCGATGCCACCGCCCGGCACCTCCACGAGATCGTCGCCGGCATGAACCTCGACAACTTCTTGGTCCGGCCCAAGCGCGAGTGGGTCCTGAAGTACCAGGACTGGGCGCGTTGGGACCGCCTCACCCCCCAGCGCGCGGGAGAGGTCGCCGAGCACCTCGCGGGCGTGCCCTCGACCGTGAAGGACGACGACGAACAAGCCAAGCGGTTCGATCTACTGCTCCTCCGGACCCAACTTGCAGTTCTCGACGACGACCACGTGACGGCCGAGAGGACGCGGGGGCAGATCCAGGAGATCGCCGGAAGTCTCCTGTCCCAGACCGCCATCCCGGCGGTCGCCGCGCAGCAGCAGCTCCTCGCTGAAGTCTCGGAGGACGAATGGTGGCAGGACGTGACGCTGTCCATGCTCGAGCTGGCGCGACTCCGGATCCGCGGGCTCGTGCGCTTCCTGGAGAAGTCGGCGCGCGCTGTCGTCTACACCAACTTCAAGGACGAACTTGGCGAGGGATCAATAGTTGAGCTGCCCGGGATGGCAGTCGGCACCAACTGGGAGCGCTTCAAGGCCAAGTCCCGGGCATACCTCCTTGAGCACGAGGACCATATCGCCCTACAGAAGTTGCGACGAAACAAGCAGCTCACCGAGGCCGACCTGGCGTCGCTAGAAGAGATGCTGGCTAACTCCGGCGCGGGCGGCCCCGAGGACGTCGCTCGTGCTCGGGAGGAGGCCAACGGCCTGGGCCTCTTCGTCCGCTCCCTCGTGGGGCTCGACCGCCAAGCGGCCACAGAGGCGTTCTCTGAGTTTCTGTCCGACTCCACGCACTCCGCCACGGAAATCCGGTTCATCCAGCTCATCGTGGAGGAACTCACCGCGAACGGGGTGGTCCCCGCTGCCCGACTCTACGAATCACCGTTCACCGACCACTCACCTACCGGGCCGGACATGCTGTTTCCCGGGGCCGCCGGCGACCGCATCTTCGTGATACTCGACGAAGTGCGGGGCCGAGCGCTGCCTGACATGGGAGTCGCATAGCGGCCGGTATCAATGTTCTTCCGGTTTATCCTCCGCTCATGCGCTTTCCCGCCACCCGATCCCGCCGTCCGCTGGCCGCGGCGGTCGCAGCCCTCGTCGTCGTCTCCTCCGCGGTCCTCGCGCCGGCCACCGCCTCAGCCCAACCGGCACCGCGGTGGTCCGGACTGGACACCCGCCAGTGG
>NZ_JAALED010000171.1:0-2558 GCF_014145155.1 Dietzia sp. B19
TCAGCAGGTCGTCCAGTCGCTCGAGACTGAGGGCGAGGTGGGCGCCGCGCTTACTGGCGGCCACCGCGTGGATCTCGTCGATGATCACCGTGTCGACCGTGGCCAGGGTCTCCCGTGCGGCCGAGGTGAGGAGCAGGAAGAGCGACTCGGGGGTGGTGACCAACACGTGCGGTGGCCGCGACCGCTGCCGCCGGCGTTCCTCGGGCGGCGTGTCACCGGTGCGGATCCCCACCGTCACCTCCGCGGTCTCCACGCCCAGGGACGCGGCCTCGCGCGCGATCCCGGCGAGCGGCGCCCGGAGATTGCGCTCGACGTCCACGGCCAGCGCCTTGAGCGGGGAGATGTAGAGCACACGGGTGCCGGGCGGGGGTGCGCCTGTGCTGTCACCGTCGCTGGTACTGGTGCTGGTACTGGTACTGGTGCTGTGGCCGCCGCCCAACATGAGTCGGTCGAGCGAGTCCAGGAACGCCGAGAGGGTCTTGCCCGACCCCGTGGGGGCCACGACGAGCGTGTGGGCGCCGCTCGCCAGGGACGCCCACGCCCCCTCCTGCGCGGGGGTGGGCCGGTCGAACGCCCCACGGAACCACGAGGCTGTGGCCGGGTGGAACCGCTCCAGTGCGTCGGACATGAACTCATGATGTCGCACGCCTACGACATCGGCCCGACCCGCGCCCCACCTCCGTAGAGTGTCGGCATGCGCAAGACTGTGAGCATGCACAGCGACAGCATGCGCGATCTCGACGACGACGACCTCGCCTGTTTCCTCGCCACGGGGATCGGTGACATCGTCCGGGGCACGCGCGCCGGGGGGCTGCTCCGCGGGCGCTCGCTCGCCCGTGTCGCCAACGAGGTCGCGCAGAACTGGACCGACGAGGTGCTGGCCGTGCACCGCCCGGATGACGGAACGCTCTCCGAGGGGGTCTCGGACGATCTCAGCAGGCTGGACAAATCCCGCGTCTGGATCATCGACGTGATCGACGGCACCAAGGAGTTCTCGACGGGCCGCTCGGACTGGTCGGTTCACGTGGCACTCGTCGTCGACGGCCGGCCCACCGTCGCCTCCGTGGGGCTGCCGGACTCGGGGCGGGTATTCCGCTCGGACCAGGTCGATCACGTGGACGGCCCCCATTCGGGGACCATGGTGATCAGCCGCAACAACCCCCCGCCGGGGGCGCTCCAGGTCGCGGACGCGGTCGGCCTGGAGGTGCGGCCCATGGGCTCGGCCGGTGCCAAGATGCTCTCCGTCCTGCTCGGCGACGCGGACGCCTACCTCCACGCCGGGGGGCAGGACGAGTGGGACCAGGCCGCGCCGGTCGGCGTCGCCCTGGCCGCGGGGTTGCACGCCTCCCGCCTGGACGGGACGCCGATCCGGTTCAACAAACCCGACACCCACTCCCCGGACGTCCTGATCTGTCGCCCCGAGCTCACCGAGAAGATCCTGGCCGCGCAGGCCGCGCAGGCGACCCGAACGTAGACTGCAGGTCATGACCGTCCCCACCCCGTACGAGGACCTGCTCCGACTCGTCCTGGAGCAGGGCACCGCCAAGGCCGACCGCACGGGAACGGGCACCCGCAGCCTGTTCGGCCACCAGCTGCGCTATGACCTGGCGGCGGGATTCCCGCTGATCACCACCAAGCGCGTCCACTTCAAGTCGGTGGCCTACGAGCTGCTGTGGTTCCTGCGCGGCGACTCCAACGTGGGCTGGTTGCGCGAGAACGGCGTGAGCATCTGGGACGAGTGGGCTGACGAGCGCGGCGAGCTCGGACCCGTCTACGGCGTGCAGTGGCGGTCCTGGCCCACCCCCGACGGCCGGCACGTGGACCAGATCGCGAACGCCGTGGACCTGCTGCGCACCGACCCCGATTCGCGGCGCAACATCGTCTCGGCGTGGAACGTGGGCGAGCTGACGGACATGGCCCTGCCGCCCTGCCACCTGCTGTTCCAGTTCTACGTGGCCGACGGCAAGCTGAGCTGCCAGCTCTACCAGCGCAGCGCCGACCTCTTCCTGGGGGTGCCGTTCAACATCGCCTCCTACTCGCTGCTCACCCACATGGTGGCGCAGCAGGTCGGGCTCGAGGTGGGCGAGTTCATCTGGACCGGGGGCGACTGCCACATCTACGACAACCACGTCGAGCAGGTCAGGACGCAGCTGGCCCGCGAGGCCTTCCCCTACCCGGAGCTGCGCCTGCGCCGCGCGGACTCGGTCTTCGACTACCGCTTCGAGGACTTCGACGTGGTCGGATACGAGCACCACCCGGGCATCAAGGCCCCGGTCGCGGTCTGAGCCGGGAGACGACGGCCGTGCCGGTCCGGATGGTGTGGGCGCAGGCCCGCGGCGGGGTGATCGGCGACGGTCGTGACATGCCGTGGCACATCCCCGAGGACCTGGCGTACTTCAAGCAGGCCACCACCGGGCGCCCCGTCGTGATGGGCCGGGCCACCTGGGACTCGATCCCCGCCCGCTTCCGGCCCCTGCCCGGTCGCCGCAACATCGTGTGCACCCGGGACGCAGGGTGGTCGGCCGAGGGCGCGGAGAGGGCGGCCTCTGTGCCCGCGG
>NZ_JAALED010000172.1:0-3918 GCF_014145155.1 Dietzia sp. B19
CCAACCCGTACGGCGCCGCGCTGCCCTGGCCACCTTCTGCGGAGGGCGGATCTGGGCACCGTCCCGGCAGGAAGGCCGGTGCGCTCGTCGTGCTGGTCGACGGGCTGTGTGTCCTGTTCGTCGAACGCGGCGGCCGGACCGTCCTCGTGCTGGACGACCGGGCCGAGGCCGTGCCGCTCGCCGCGTCCGCGCTGGCCGCAGTCGTGCGATCAGGTGCCGTCGGCCCGCTGACCGTCACCACCCTCGCCGGCGAACCCGTCCACACCTCGCCCGTCGCGGCCGCCTTCGAGAACGCCGGGTTCGGTGCCACCCCGAAGGGGCTGCGCATCCGGCGTTGAGTGAACCGTTCTGACGAGTTAAGATATGCGCATCAATGCATATGTCAGCGGGAGGGGAATCAGATGGGGGTCGGGCACGCACACGGGAGCCCTGCGCACAGCTCCGGTCACGCGCACAGCTCCGGCCACGCCCGCCCGACCGGTCACGCCGGCGCGCGGTATCGGATCAGACTGGCGTGCGCCTTCGTTCTGACCGTGGTGTTCTTCGTGGTCGAGCTGGTCGCGGGCCTCATCTCCGGCTCCCTGGCCCTGCTCTCCGACGCCGGCCACATGGCGGCGGACGTGGTGGCGCTGGGCGCGGCGCTCGCGGCGACGGTGATCGCGGCACGGCCGGACCGTTCCGGGAGACGCACGTTCGGCCATTATCGCGTGGAGATCTTCGCCTCCGGTCTGGCGGTGCTCATCATGTCCGGCATGGGCGTCTACGTGCTTGTCGAGGCGTTCAGGCGGCTCGGGTCGGACGCCCCCGTCGCCACCGGAACCATGTTGCTCGTCGGCGGACTGGGGTTGGTCGTCAACATCATCTCGCTGCTCCTTCTGCGCAGTGGATCCTCCGAGAGTCTCGCGGTGCGGGGGGCGTATCTCGAGGTGATGGCCGACGCGGCCGGATCGGTGGGGGTGATCGCGGCCGCACTGCTCATCCGCGCGACGGGTTCGACGGTGTGGGACCTCGTGGTGGCCGTGGCGATCGCCGTGTTCATCGTCGTCCGCGCGGTCATGCTCGGTAGACAGGTCGTCACGGTGCTCGCCCAGCACGCGCCCGCCGGGGTCGACCCCGCAGCGGTGGAGTCCGAACTCGCGTCGGTACGCGGCGTCGAGGAGGTGCACGACCTGCATCTGTGGACGCTGACCTCGGGGATGGACGTGGGGACCGTCCACCTCGTGACCGCCCCCGGAGTGCCCCACTCCGGAGTCCTCGACGAGGCGCGACGCGTCCTGCGGGAGGGCCACGGCATCGAGCATGCGACAGTGCAGCTCGAGACCGCCGGCGTCGTGGAGTGTCGACAACCGGGATGGTGAACCCGGCAGCCCGGGGCGGTTCAGGGCACCATGGTGCGCACACTCGGAGAGCGGTAGATCGGACAGCGGGCAGAGGAGTCAACGGTGCCGGAGGGCGATTCCGTCTACAGGGCGGCCGCGAAGGTCCACCGTGCGCTGGCCGGGCGGACCCTGGACAGGACCGAGCTCCGGGTTCCCAGGTTCGCGGCCGTGGATCTGCGGGGCAGGACCGTGGTGGCCGCCCGGTCCCGGGGGAAGCACCTCTTCGTCGTCGTCGGCCCCGACGCGCAGGGTCGGGACCCGGTCACCCTCCATATCCACCTGAAGATGGAAGGCCGCATCCACATCCACAAGGCGGGGGAGCGGTGGCGGTTCCCCGCGTACACCGTCCGGATGCTCCTGCGCGCCGACGACGTCGAGGTGGTGGGCACCGAGCTCGGGTTACTGCGCGCGCTGGATCCCGCCGAGGCCGACAGGGCGGTCGAGCATCTCGGTCCCGACCTGCTGGGGCGGGACTGGGACCCGGACGCCAGCGTCGCGGAGGTGCTCCGGCGGATCGGCGAGCGGCCGTCCCGGACGATCGGGGAGGCACTCTTGGACCAGCGCAATCTCGCCGGCATCGGCACCGTGTACCGCGCCGAACTGTGTTTCCTGCGGGGCCTCGACCCGCGGGAGCCGGTGGAGTCGGTGCCTGATCTGCGCGCCGTGGTCGTGCTCGCCCGGCGGATGCTCCTCGCCAACGCCGATCGCGCGGTCCGGGTGACCACCGGGGACACGCGACGCGGGCGGGAGTTGTGGGTGTACGGGCGGGACGGCAAGCCGTGCCGCAGGTGCGGGACCGAGGTGGAGACGTTCCGACTGGGTGGTCTCGCCGACCCGGACGAGCCGAGCGATTCACTCGATCGCATCGCCTACCGCTGCCCGTCGTGTCAGCCGGCGCGTGCCACACTGGGGCCATCGCCAACGGAGGAGAAGCTGTGACCGACCGCAACACGATCCTGATCACCGGCGCCAGCGCGGGTCTCGGCGAGGGCATGGCCCGTCGCTGGGCCGCACAGGGCAGGAATCTGGCGCTGTGCGCCCGGCGTCTCGACCGGCTCCAGGAACTCCGCGCCGAGTTGCTGGCGGCCAACCCGTCGATCACGGTGGCGGTCCGCGAGCTCGACGTGGCCGACGGCGACGCGGTGGAGAGGGTGTTCGGCGAGCTCGACGCGGAGCTCGGCGGGATCGACCGCTTCGTCCTCAACGCAGGACTGGGCAAGGGGGCGTCCATCGGTACGGGGAAGGCGCACGCCAACCGGGAGACGGCCATGGTCAACGTGATCGGCACCCTCAACCAGGCCGAGGCCGCGATGGAGCTGATGCACGCACGGGGCGAGGGGCACCTGGTGTTCATCTCGTCCGTGAGCTCGCTGCGCGGCATGCCCAAGGCCCAGAACACGTACGGCGCCACCAAGGCGTTCGTCTCCTCGCTGGCGCAGGGTCTGCACGCCGAGCTCGACAGCGCCGGCAGCCGCATCAAGGTCACCGACATCCTTCCCGGGTACATCCGCACCGACATCAACCGGTCGGTCAAGACCTCGCTGATGACCGAATTCGACGAGGGCGTCGACGCGCTGGTCAGGACGATTGACGCCGAGCCCACTCGTGCGCTCGTCCCGGCCAAGCCCTGGAAGGCGATCGGCCCACTGCTGACGCTTCTGCCGGAGAAGGTCAGCCGCAGGTTCGTCTGACGGGTTCTCCCGCCCGCCCGCGCCGGAGAGGCGACGGGTCAGAAGGAAGGCGGGTCAGAAGGGAGGCGGGTCGAGGATGTCATCGAGCAGGGCCTCGACCTCGTGTTCGACCGTGCTGAAGACCGGTGCGTTGCGCTTCCACCAGCGGCTCTGGCCGCCGGGCCGGGTGTCGACCGGGCCGGTTGCGCGGGCACGCTCGGCGCTCAGGCGGGCCGCACGGCGAGTCCAGTAGGTGGGCTCCGGGCGCGTCTCCCCTCCTGTGGTGGTCGGGTCCGGGTTGCGCTGTTGTTGTCTGTCCCAGGCGCGGGATTCATTGCGGGCGTGCTCGCGGCGGTAGACCCCGAGCGGCCCGGATGGTCGGGTCGTCATGGTCGCCCCGTCCGGTGTGATGACGGTGAGGGTGCCATCGGGCGCCAGGTCGTAGATCCAGTCGGAGAACGTTTTGAACCGGTGATGGCGCCGACACAGACACATCAGATTGCACTCTTCAGTGGGTCCGCCGCGGGCGGGGTCGGCGTGGTCGAAGGGGCGGACATGATCGATGTCGCAGTCATCGGCCGGAACCGCACAGCCGGGATGGCGGCAGGTACCGTCGCGCAGCCTGATGCGGCGGGCCAACTCGGCACCGGGCCGGTACCTCAGGGCGCGGCGGGCGTCGTCGGCGGCGCCGATACGGGGGTCGACCTTCTCGAAGCTGGCTCCGTCGCTGGTGACGAGCATGTCCAGTAGGGCCTGCAGCGCCGCCTCGCCGGTGCGGGTGAACTCCACCCGAACCCCGTCGTCGTCGCAGGCGCCGTTGCCACCCGCGCCGGCGTTTCCCGCGCCGGCGTTCCCCGCGCCAGCGTTGC
>NZ_JAALED010000173.1:0-1420 GCF_014145155.1 Dietzia sp. B19
GACCCCGAGCGAGCCGGCGACCGACGCCGCGGCCGGCTCGACCGAACCGACGAGCGACTCGTCCAGGAGGGACCCACTGGCGTCGACGGAGCCGGTGCCGGGTGCCGGGTCGGTCAGGGTGATGGACCCGGCGGCGTCGATGACCGACCCCGCGAGGGGCGCCAGGGAACCGGTGGAGGGCTCGCCGAAGATGGCGGAGCCCGAGGTGTCGAGGGAGCCCTCCCCGGTGGCGTTGGCCTCGAGGATGAGCGAGCCGAGGTCCTGCGGGAGGGAGCCCTCGCCGGCCGAGTCGCCGCTGCCCTCGCTTCCGCTGCTCAACGTGCCCAGGCTGTCGGCTCCGAGGCTGTCGGCGGACAGGCTTCCGGTGCCGTCCTGGGCGGAGGCGACGGCGGTCGCCCCGGAGAGGGCGAGGGCGGTGGCGGCTGCGACGGCAGCGGCCCTACGGATCGAGAACGTCATGGGTTCGTCTCCTTATATGGCGCGGCATCCGCGTGGGTTCGCGACGGGACACCCGTGAGGGATGGTCTACAGCTTTCGGGTTCCGGCCGCGACGATCGGGTAGCGTCGTAAACTTTCGCCCTTATCCCCACCATATCCCTGAATTTAAGGGAAGCAACAGCTCCCTCTCAGTGAGAACTCAATTAGAATCCGCGTGAAATCCACTCCCGCACAGCCCGGGTCGCGCGGACGTCGTCCTCGTTGTACGCGAGGATGCGCTCCCTGCCGGAATCCCGCTCGACCCCCCTCGAGGCCTGCGCATCCCGGTACCACCCGATCGACTGCTCACCCCCGGCGTCCGGGTCACGCCAGTGGAATCCGGCCACCGGCGCCACCACCTTGAGCCCGAGCCCGGAGGTGGAGACGAACTGGGTGGCCACCGCTTCGTGGACGTCGACCCACTGGGGAGAGGAGATGAACCCCCGCACCTCGGATACCGAGGGGACGCCTCTGACGACGGCCACCGTGCCCTCCGGCCCGAACCTGGTGGCGGTCGAGAGCATCCAGCCGTTCTCCGCGGACCTCGAGTAGCAGTAGGCGCGGAAGGTGCGCCCCTGCCCCTCGGCCCTGTCCCGGATGCCGGTGAGCCAGCGCCAGAACTCGGCGAACGAGCGACCCTCGTCCGGATCCGGCAACCGTGCCCAGGTGGCGAACGGCCGGTAGCCCTCGGCCTCGAGGCGACGCCCGTCCCGCAGGGTGAGCAGGGTCCCCCACAGGTAGGCGCCGTCGTCCAGGTGACTCTCCAGGTCCACGTCCACCTCCACGTCCGCACGCGGGATGGCGGGGCGGGCCACCTTGGGGACGACGACCTCGCCGTCGCGGTGCGCACGGGCCCTCAGCACGGCGTCGGAGAACGGTTCGCCGTTCCAGTCCGGCGGGCGCTCGGGACCGGCCTCGGCGAGCTCCGCCACCGTGCGGACGC
>NZ_JAALED010000174.1:0-6547 GCF_014145155.1 Dietzia sp. B19
CCGCGATGGCGTCGGCGGCCCTGCGGTCCTGACCCGGGGTCCTGCGTCGGTGGAACGGGGAGAGGTCCTCAGGCACCGGTTCCCGTGCATACACTCCCGGACGTGATCCGCACCGGAAGTGACCCCAGCCCGGCCTGCACCGCGGCGATACCGCCAAGCCCGCGCGGCGTCGGCGTCGCGATGGCGGTCGTCCTCGCGCTACTCGCGGCGATAGTGGTTCCGGCGACCGTGACCCCGGCCACCGCCCGGTCGGTCGGTGAGGGGTCGGTCGTAGACGGGCTGAGCCTCGACGCGGAGGCCACCCGCCTCGCCGACGAACTCGGGGCCCCGGGTATATCGGTGGCGGTGGTCGACTCCACGGGCGTCGTGGGTCGCGCCCACCACGGTGTCGACGGCGACGGTGCTCCGGTCGGCGAGGGGACCGCGTTCGTGTGGGGTTCGGTGTCCAAGTCCTTTGCAGCCCTCGTCGTGTCCGTCCTCGACGAGTCGGGGACGCTGTCCGCCTCGGACCCGGTGGCCTCGGTCCTGCCGGCCCTGCGCGGCGGCGAGCTCGACACCACGGGCGTCACCATCGCCGACCTCGTCCACCACGTCTCCGGTCTGCCGCACCAGGTGGAACTCACCGACGTGTGGGGGCGCACGGGCCCTGCCTCGGAGGTCGTTCCCGAGATCGCGGACGTGGCGGGCGTCGGACCGCGGGGCATCTACCGATACTCGAGCCTGAACTACCTCCTGCTCCAGGCTGTCGTCGAGACCGTGACTCAGCGGCCCTACGGCGACGTCCTCCACGAGGTCCTCGCGTCGACCTCCGGAGTGACCGACGTGGTCACCGACCCCGGCCGGTTCGCCGAGGACGTCCCTCCGGGCCACGCGCCCTACTTCTTCGGCGAGAGGCCCGTGGACGTGGGGTTCGACCCCGCGGGGCTCGCCTATGGCTACCTGTCCGGCCCGACGGACTCCCTCGCGCGGTACGCGGCGTGGCAGCTCGGCGACCTCCGGTCCACAGCACCGGAATCGGTCGAGCGGCGGGAGGGAGCGGTGGAGACGGGGACCGGTGCCCGGTACGGCAACGGCCTGATCGTCGAGGGCAGGACGGACGGCGACGACGAGGTGACCGTCGTCCGGCACTCCGGGGCGGTCCCCGGGTACTTCACCTATCTCGCCCTGTCCCCGGAGCGGGATGTGGGCGTGGTGCTGGTGGCCAACTCCTATGGCGAGCTCCGATCGGCGGAGTCGGCTGGCGCGGCCGAGGCGTTCGCCGACCGGATCATGGGGTTGCCTCCCGGCGCGCATCCCGGCTCCGGGTTCTACACCGGGGTGATCGTCGGCGGGATCGTGCTGGTGCTGCTGCTCGTCGCCCTGCTCGGATGGGTGGTGATCGGACTGGTACGGCGGTCCCCGCCCCGCAGGACCACACGGGGGACCCTCACGCGCGTCCTGCTGGTGACACTCGTCGGCGCCGCTCTCCTGGTGGGCGGGTTGCTCGGCGTCCCCGCGGTGGTCGGGGTGCCGTTCGGGGTCGCTGCGCTGTGGGCGCCCGACGTCGCCCTGCTCTTCTGGCTGACGATGGGTCTGGTGTTCCTCGTGACGGCCGTGACGGTGGCGCGCGAGATCGCCTGGAACCACCGGGGCACCGTCGGGGGTCAGCGCCAGCCCAGCTCGCCACGCAGGCGGGCCAGCTCTTCCCGGTAGCTGGCCACGCTCTCCAGCTTGACGTACTCGTACCCGCGCACCATGTCGGGCAACTCGGCCAGAGCGATCGCGGCGTCGTACCACTCGGCGCTCCGCCCGACCGGGCCCGAGCGCCGCAGCTCGGCGGTGAGCCGGTGGACCAGATCCCGGTACCCGGCCAATAGCTCGCGTTCCACCCTGCGGACGTGGGCATATCCGAACACGTCGAGCGGGGTGCCGCGTAGCCGCTTCATCCTCGCCAGTGCCTTCATCGCAGGCATGGCCCTGGGCCCGATCGAGATCTTCCTCTTCATCCCCAGCGCGCGCAGCGCCGGCGGATGAAGCCTGAGGTTGGGCACTGCCCCCTCGCCCCACTCCTCGGTGAGCTGCGCGGCGAACGCCGGATCGACGGCCAGGCGGGCGACCTCGTACTCGTCCTTGTATGCCATGAGCTTGTACAGGTTCGTGGCCACGGCCAGCGTGAGCTGTTCGGGATCGGCTCCGCCCTCGGCGGGCTCCCGAAGGGCCTCGGCGGCGCGCAGATCCTCGACGCTGCACAGGTAGTCGGCCGCGTAGGCCGCATTCTGGAAGTCGATCAACTCGTCGACGCGCAGCGCGACCACGGCACGGAGTTCATCGGAGGCGTCCGCGCCCAGACCGGCGAGCAGGCGCTGCGCGGCGGGGGTCGGCACGTGAAGGGCCGACGTCGCCGTGGACACCGGCTTGTGTAGGTCGGCGACCAGCGCGGCCAGCGTCTCCGGATCGGCGACGGCCTGGCGGCCCCTGCGGAACGCCTGCAGATTCGCCGTGACCGCCACACCGTTGAGCTCGATCGCCTGCTCGATGGCCTCGGCGGAGATCGGCAGGGCGCCGCTCTGGTAGGCCGCGCCCACCATGAGCATGTTGGAGGACTGCGTGGAGCCGAAGAGGTTCTCCGTGATCTCACCGGGGTTCAGGTAGACCCCTCGCCTCGACGCGCGATCGATGACCGCCTGGATGTCCGAGGTGGACGGATAGTCCACGGCGGTGTCGATGACCATCGTGCCCTTGGGGATCTGGGTGGTGGAGACGACCGCGGTGGTGCGGTCCGGGCGGGCCACCTTGAGGTTGGCGTCGTCCGCACCCACGAGGCCGTCACAACACAGGTAGAGATCGCAGTCTCCGCCGCCGATCTTCGGGGGCTGCTCGAGCGGTGTCCGGGCCACCCGGACGTCGGAGACCACCGCACCGCCCTTCTGCGCCAGACCCGTCATGTCGAGGGTGCGCGCGGAGTTGCCGTCGAGCACCGCGGCGGTGGCCAGCACAGCCGACACGGTGACGATCCCCGTCCCGCCGATACCGGTCAGTCGCAGCGAGAAGCCGCGGTCGGCGTCGACCCCGGCCCGGGTCGGCTCCGGGAGGGCCGCCGCGTCGAGCTCCGGCGCCGTGGCCACCCGTTCTGTCCTGGTACCCGGCACGACGCTGACGAAGGCAGGGCAGTCGCCCTCCAGGCACGAGAAGTCGAAATTGCAGGTCGACTGGTCGATCTGCGTCTTGCGTCCGAACTCGGTCTGCACCGGATGGACGGACAGGCAGTTGGACTTCCTGCCGCAGTCGCCGCAACCCTCACAGATCCGCTCGTTGATCACCACCCTCTCGGCCGGGGTGGGGTAGGTGCCGCGCTTGCGGTGGCGGCGCTTCTCGGCCGCGCAGAACTGGTCGTGGACCAACACGGTCACCCCGGGGGTCGCGGCGAGCTCCTTCTGGACCTCGAGCGTGTCCCGGCGGTCCCGGACCTCGATGCCGCGGGGCAGGCCCTGGGACCTCGTGGCCTTGACGTCGTCCGTGGTGACGACGATCTTGGCCACTCTCTCCGCGCGCAACAGTCGCAGGATCTCCGGCAGCGACATCTCGCCGACCGGGTCCTGGCCGCCCGTCATGGCGACGGTGCCGTTGTAGAGCAGCTTGTAGGTGATGTTGTCGCCCGAGGCGACGGCGGCGCGGAGCGCGAGCGAACCGGAGTGCATGAACGTGCCGTCGCCGATGTTCTGCACCATGTGGCGCTCGGTCAGGAACGGCGCCATACCGGTCCACTGCAGGCCCTCGCCGCCCATCTGGGTGACGCCCGTGACGGTGCCGACCTGCTCGGCGTCCATGAGCAGGACCATCGCGTGGCATCCGATGCCGCCGCCCACGAGCGTCCCGTCGGCGACCTTGGTGGAGCTGTTGTGCGGGCAGCCCGAGCAGAAGTACGGCGTCCGGGTGGTGGCCAGTGGCAGGGAGATGCGCGAGCGGCCGCGGCCCGGTCCGTCGATCCAGGCCAGCGCCGACTCGATGCCGTGGACGCGGCCGAGCCGCTGCGCCAGGCCGCGGGTCACGGCGTCGACGTCGAGTTCACCGAAACGGCTGAACAGGGTGGAGCCGTCCTCGTGGGTCTTGCCCACGACATTCGCGACGTCCGGGCGGCGGAAGTGGATCTCGCGGATCATCGTCTCGATGAAGTCGCGCTTCTCCTCCACCACGATCACCTCGTCGAGTCCGGTCATGAACTCGTCCAGGACAGTGCGCTCGATGGGGTACACCATGCCGAGTTTGAGGATCCGGATGCCGCGTCGGGAGAGCTCGGCATCGTCCAGGCCCAACCTCCGCAGCGATTCGCGGACGTCGAGGTAGCTCTTGCCGGCGGCAACGATCCCGATTCGGTCGTCGGCAGTCGACTGCACGATCCGGTTGAGCTTGTTGAGCCGGGCGTACTCCAGCGCGCGCGGTATCCGGACGGTGAGCTGGTTCTGTTCCAGTTCCATCAGGCTGGACCCGAGCAGCTGGCCCGAGGGCACATGCGGGCTCGTGCCCAGATCGCCGTAGACGGGCAGGATCCGGTCCGGGTCCACCAGCGCGGTCGACGAGGCGTCCGCGACGTGCGAGGAGATCTTCATGGCCGACCACAGGCCCGAGACGCGCGAGAGGATCGCCGCGTGGACGCCGAAGTCCAGGACGTCCTGGGAATCGGCAGGGTAGAGCGTCGGGAGGTAGAGGTCCGCGAGCGCGAGCTCGGACGAGCACGGCACCGTCGAGGACTTGGCGCCGGGATCGTCGCCGACCAACGCCACCGCACCGCCGCAGGGGTCGGTGCCGATGAGGTTGGCGTGACGGATCGCGTCCGTCGCACGGTCCAGGCCGGGAGCCTTCCCGTACCAGTACCCGACGACACCCTGCAGCGGTGCGTTACCGGTGTGGGCCGTCGCGCGGAGGGTGCCCGTGCGTCGGGCGAGCTGCGAACCCATGACCGCCGTCGCGGCGGCCTCCTCGTTGAGGGCGGGGCGGTGGACCACGTCGAACGGGTCGAGGAACGCCGCTCGCCTCGCGAGTTCCAGGTCGTAGCCGGCGAGGGGAGAGCCCTCGTAGCCGCTGACGAGACTGGCGGTGAGCAGGTTCTGCCTGCGGTCCAGTCGCGCGCGGTCGCGGACCGTGCGCACCAGGGCCTGGATCCCGGTGAGGAAGACCGTGCCACTCTCGCGGGTGTAGCGGTCGGAGAGCGAGAACGATGCGGCGTCCGCCTGTGCGGTACGCGGTAGATCGTCGTGGGTGCCGCTCGGGGGGCCGAGAAGAGAGGTCATCGGTCGCACCTGGCCTTCGAAAGACGAGAACTGTATCTCCAGGCTAGGCGCGTAGGTGATGTGCGTCACGTGGTCAGCGCTGCGCAGCGCATCGTGTACAGAACGACGCGGCAAAGTCCCAAAGGGATGGGCCAGTTGTCCAGTCAGACTCGACATACTATGTACACATGGAAATAAGCCCCGGCCTGGATGCCACCGACCGTCGGCTCCTGAAGATCGTCCTGGCGGGTCCACGAGTCGGGGTGCGTGAGTTCTCCCGCCGCCTCGGGGTGGCCCGCGGGACCGCGCAGGCCAGGCTCGACAAACTCGAGGCCCGTGGCGTGATCGCCTCGTGGGCGCCCGCCCTTGATCCGGCGGCGCTCGGGTATCCGCTCTCCGCGCTGGTCCACATCCAGGTGGCGCAGGCGAAGCTGGAGGCGACCTGTACCGGCCTGGCGGACGTGCGCGAGGTCCTCGAGGTGATGAGCGTGGCGGGGGAGTTCGACATCGTCTGCCGCGTGGTGGCCCGGGACCACTCGCATCTCGAGGAGGTCTTCAGTTCCATCATCGCCACACCCGGAGTCCTGCGGACCCGTACAGAGGTGGTGCTGCGACGGCGGGTCGGCCCGCGTGTCGCCCAGTTGCTGGATGAATGAGGGTTACTCCCAGATGCGGGCGAAGGGGTACGCCGCCTCGTACTCGGAGGCGAGTTCGAGCAGCAGACGGTCGTGGCCGATCCTCGCCGACAGGTGCACCCCGATGGGCAGACCGTCCGGCGCCCGGCCGGTGGGCAGCGAGACGGCGGGGGAGCCGGCGATGTTCTGGAGCGGGGTGAAGGTGACCCAGTCGGACACCCGCTCGAGGTGGGTCTCGTAGGGCAGGTCGGCGTCCAGGTACCCGACCTCCGGGGTCTCGTGGTTGACCACCGGGTTGAGGTACACGTCGAGGTCCCCGAACGCGGAGTCGAACCGACGCCTGGTCCGAAACAGGCGGTACAGATGTAGGGGGAGCGTGGGGAGGCCTCGCCTGGCCATCCCGGCGAGGCCGATCGTGAACGGGTCGAGCCGCCCCGCGTCGAACTCCGGACTGAAGGTGCTCCGGCCACCGGAGGACGTGGCCAGGGCGAGCAGGCCCCAGTACGCGATGAAGTCCTCCCGGAACGAGGCCGGGACCGGCGCGTGGGTCGGGACGATCTCGTGACCCAGCGCGGCCAGCCGCTCGGCGGTCTCTCGCAACACCGCCAGGGTCGCCGGATCGGTCGGTTCGCCCGCAGGACTGTGCTCGACGAGGCCGATCCGCAG
>NZ_JAALED010000174.1:6601-11988 GCF_014145155.1 Dietzia sp. B19
GAACCCAGTGGCGGGACCCCGACAGGGCGGTATCCGGATTCGAAGGCGGTCAGGAACGCCACGGTGTCGCGAACTGACCGGGTGACCACGGACTGGGAGATGATCGGGATCGGCATGTTCGCCGCGAACTTCTCGTCGGGGTGCCTGCCGCGACTCGGCTTGAACCCCACGAGACCTGTCACCGCCGCGGGGATCCGGATCGACCCACCGCCGTCGTTGGCGTGGGCGATCGGCAGCGCGCCGGCGGCCACCAACGCCGCGGATCCACCCGACGACCCGCCGCTGGTGCGGTCGGTGTCCCACGGGTTGCGGGTGACCAGGCCGCCCTGCCGCTCGGTGGCGGCGGTCCAGCCGAACGGTGGCATCGCGGTGGTCCCCACCGGAATGAGGCCGGTGGCGCGGAAGAGCGGTGCGTAGGGGCCGTCGTGGAGGGCGGGTCGCGCGGGAATCGCTGACGAGCCGAGCGTCATGGGCAGTCCCTCCACCCGGACCGCGTCCTTGAACGCCGACGGCACACCGGAGAGCGGACCGGAGAGCCGGGAGTCCTCGACCCAGGACGCGCGGCGTCGCGCGCGGTCGAAGTCGGTGTGTACCAGGGCGCCCAGGACAGGGTCCACCGCGGCGCAACGGTAGATCGCCGCCTCGACCAGCTCGGTGGGCGAGACCTCCCCCGTGCGGATGCGTTCGGCGAGGGCGGTGGCGTCGTCGTACCCGAGCGCATCGTCCCGGAAGGCGTGGACGCGGCGCGGGCTCGCGGCGGGCGTCATGTCGGCGGCGGCGTCGGCTGTGGTGTCGGTCACGCACCCACTGTAGGGCTCCCCCCTTGACAACGGCCGGGGTTCTCCTGCATGTTAGGTGCACCTTAGTTAGGCGAGCGTCACCTTGTCCTCGCTGCAGCTTCACCGCTGTGTAGCGGGCGACCCGTGGAGGGCAAACGATGGCAGTGCACCCGATCGTGTCGGATCCTGTCGTCACGGGCGCTCGACGGCTACTCGACGGGGCGGGCATCGCCACGATCGCCGTCCGCGGGACCAGGGACCGCTCGGATGTCATGGTCTCCGCGCAGCACCGTTGGATCGGCGGCGGTTCCGTCGTCGTCACCGGGGCCCCCGCACCGTGGTCAGGCCTGATCGTCGAGCCGGGCTCCTCCGTCGAGGTGGTCGTGATGATCGACGAGTTCGCCCCGATCGTCGAGGCGAAGGTACACGTCGCCAGCCTCTACGGCTTCGGTGTGGCTCGTGCCGCGCGTCAGGGCGAGGGGTGGGTCGTCGAGGTCGAGATCGAACTCGGCGAGCTGCAGGTGCGTCGACTCGGGCACGAGGGAACCGTTCTCGCCCGCGACCTGGATTCTGTGCCACCGGATCCCCTGGCCGCCGAGGCGCCCGGTCTCGCGGACGAGATCCGGGCACGCTTCGGGGAGGACCTGGCGATTCTGGCCGGGTCGGGAGACCCGACTCGGCCGCCGTTCGTGCTGGGCGTCGACCCGGACGGTCTCCATCTGCTGACCGCTCTGGGGCGCGACGCCGATGTCGTGCACCTGCCGTTCATGACCCGGGCGGAGTGTGTCGGGGACGTGGTCCGCGAGATGGGCCAGTACGTGGCCCGCGCGAGCTGAACCCGTCCCCTCCGCCTGCGGTGAGCTACGCCGCAGAGTAGGTCAGGCAATCGGCGGTGTCGGCGCCGGAGCCGATCTCCACGGACTCCGCGGAGCAGAGCAGGTCCTTGTTGTGCGTGCACTCGACACGCTGGCACGCGCCGACGTGCGCGCTCGCGGTGGGCAGGCCGCCGCGGACGTCCAGTGAGATGAACGTCCCGCACTCGGCGTGATCAGGCGATCCCGCGACCGTGATGGCCGGGGCCGTGCAGTCCGCGTCGGCGTTGAACGAGCACGTGGTGACGGTGCAGTTGCTGATTCCGGTGAGAGTGGCCATGGCGGTTGCTCCTCGTATCGGTTGTCGTGATCCAGGTTGTCGTGATCCAGCTGGTGGTGATCCAGCTGGTGGTGATCCAGGGGGTGGTGGACCGGTGTGTCGGTCCGTTCGGGTGTCACCGAGTCAACCCGCGATCGCCTCGACTTGCAAGCAAGGAAAGGCTCTGCTATGTCAGGTTAGCCTAAGCACTTGACCTGCGTTTTCTCCGTAATGCCCCTTCCAGGGCCCGGTGTGCCGGGGCGTCCGTTCGCCACCGGGGGGCGGGGGCTGTCCGCGATCCCCTCTGGACTTCTGTGAGCCATGGCACTATGGTCGAACTCAGTTAATCCGACTTAACTGAAAGGGAGCGGCGCTGATGACTTCCGCGACCACCGATCGTTCGACCACCAACCGTCAGGCGCACGAGGAGCTCCTCGTCGACCTCCGCGACCGCCTCGAGCGGGCCGCGCTGGGCGGCGGGGAGAAGGCCCGTGCCCGTCACCTCGAGCGGGGCAAGTTACTCGCCCGCCAGCGCGTGGACGTCCTACTAGACCCTGGTAGCCCGTTCCTCGAGCTCTCCCCGCTGGCCGCTGAGGAGATGTACAGGGGCAAGGCGCCGGGCGCCGGCGTCGTCGCCGGGATCGGGCGCGTCTCCGGCCGCGAATGCCTGGTGATCGCCAACGACGCGACCGTGTCCGGCGGCACCTACTACCCGATGACCGTCAAGAAGCACCTCCGCGGCCAGGAGGTGGCTCTGGCCAACAACCTGCCGTGCATCTACCTGGTGGACTCGGGCGGCGCGATGCTGCTCCAACAGGACGACGTCTTCCCGGACAGGGATCACTTCGGTCGCATCTTCTACAACCAGGCCACCATGTCCGCCCAGGGGATCCCGCAGATCGCCGCCGTCATGGGTTCGTGCACGGCCGGCGGTGCCTACGTCCCGGCCATGAGCGACGAGGCCATCATCGTCCGCAACCAGGGCACGATCTTCCTCGCCGGTCCGCCGCTGGTGAAGGCTGCCACCGGTGAAGAGGTCACCGCCGAGGAGCTCGGTGGTGGCGATCTGCACGCCAAGACCTCGGGCGTGGTGGACCACCTGGCCGACGACGACTACGACGCCCTGATGAAGGTCCGCGAGATCATCGCGACCTGCCCGCCGGCGCCCGAGCCGGACTGGGAGGTGCTCGAGCCCCGCGAGCCCGTTCGCCCGCAGACCGACCTCTACGACCTGGTGCCCGTCGACTCACGGCAACCGTACGACGTGCGCGACATCATCGGCACCGTCGTCGACGGCGGCGAGTTCACCGAGTTCAAGAAGGACTACGGCACGTCGATGGTCACCGCGTTCGCGCGGATCCACGGCCATCCGGTGGGGATCATCGGCAACAACGGCGTCATCTTCTCCGAGTCCGCGCTCAAGGGTGCGCACTTCATCGAGCTGTGCGACCGTCGCAAGATCCCGTTGATCTTCCTGCAGAACATCACCGGCTTCATGGTCGGCCGTCAGTACGAGGCGGGCGGCATCGCCAAGAACGGCGCCAAGATGGTCACGGCCGTGGCGTGCGCGCGGGTCCCCAAGTTCACCATCGTCGTGGGCGGGTCGTTCGGTGCCGGCAACTACTCCATGTGTGGCCGTGCGTACTCCCCGCGGTTCCTCTGGATGTGGCCCAACGCGAAGATCGCCGTGATGGGCGGGCCCCAGGCGGCCGACACCCTCGCCTCGGTGCGCGCGGCGCAGGTCACCAAGTCGGGCGGGGAGTGGACGGACGAGCAGCAGGCCGAGTTCACCGCGCCGATCCGCGAGCAGTTCGAGGAGCAGTCCACCGCGTACTACTCCACGGCCCGACTGTGGGATGACGGGATCATCGATCCCGCCGACACCCGTACCGTCCTCGGCCTGGCCCTCGCGGCCGCCGCCAACGCCCCCCTCCAGCCGGTCAACAACGGCGTCTTCAGGATGTGAGAAACCCCATGTCAGAAGAACAGACCCAGAAGCTCCACACCGTCCTGGTGGCCAACCGCGGTGAGATAGCGTGTCGCGTGATCCGCTCACTGCGGGCTGCGGGCATCCGCTCGGTCGCCGTCTACTCCGACGCCGACGCGGACGCCCTCCACGTGCGCATGGCCGATGCCGCCGTCCGACTGGGCCCCGCCCAGGCCTCGCAGTCCTACCTGGACTTCGAGAAGGTGATCGACGCGTGCCGCCGGACCGGCGGGCAGGCCGTCCACCCGGGATACGGCTTCCTGTCCGAGAACTCGCGGTTCGCGCGGGCACTGGAGGAGGCGGGCCTGATCTTCGTGGGACCGCCGGCCACCGCGATCGAGACCATGGGCGACAAGATCACGGCCAAGGCCGCGGTCTCGGCCCGGAACGTGCCCACCGTGCCCGGGATCTCGCGGCCGGGGCTGACCGACGACGAGTTGGTCGCCGGCGCCGAGGAGGTCGGTTACCCGGTCCTCGTCAAGCCGTCCGCGGGCGGCGGCGGCAAGGGCATGCGCCGCGTGGAGCGACCAGAGGATCTGCGCGCCGCGCTCGACTCCTCCCGTCGCGAGTCGGCGGGGGCCTTCGGCGACGACACGCTGTTCCTCGAGCGCTTCGTCGACACCCCGCGCCACATCGAGGTGCAGGTCCTCGCCGACACCCACGGCAACGTCATCCACCTGGGTGAGCGGGAGTGCTCGCTGCAGCGCCGCCACCAGAAGGTCATCGAGGAGGCGCCCAGCGCGCTGCTCGACGAGGTCACCCGCCAGCGCATCGGTACCGCCGCGTGCGACGCCGCCCGCTCGGTGGGCTACGTGGGCGCCGGCACGGTCGAGTTCATCGTCTCGGCCCACGCCCCGGACGAGTTCTTCTTCATGGAGATGAACACGCGTCTCCAGGTGGAGCACCCCGTGACCGAGATGGTCACCGGCGTCGACCTGGTGGACTGGCAGGTCCGCATCGCCGCCGGCGAGGAGCTGACGTTGCGCCAGGAGGACATCACCCTCACCGGACACGCGATCGAGGCCCGCGTCTACGCGGAGGACCCCGCCAAGGGCTTCCTGCCCACCGGCGGCACCGTGCTCGGGTTGGAGGAGCCCTCGGGCGACGGCATCCGAGTGGACTCCGGGCTGCGCGTGGGCACGGTCGTCGGCAGTGACTACGACCCGATGCTCGGCAAGGTCATCGCCCACGGCACCGACCGCGCCGAGGCGCTGGCCCGTCTCGACGCCGCGCTCGCCGGCACCCACGTCCTGGGCCTGCGGACCAACATCGACTTCTGCCGGTTCCTGCTCTCCCAGCCGGAGGTCGTCGCCGGCGACCTCGACACCGGCCTGCTCGACCGGACGCTCGACAACTACACCGCCACCCCGGCCCCCGAGGGCGCACTGGTCGCCGTGGCCATGCACCGCACCGAGGAACGATGGGCCCGCGTGCCTGCCGCCCGGCGGGGGCCGTGGGACGTGCCCAACGGCTGGCGGGTCGGAGGTCGC
>NZ_JAALED010000175.1:0-3125 GCF_014145155.1 Dietzia sp. B19
GGGTGGACGGGCGAGCGGATGTGGAGTGGGGACGAGCGCGCGACCCGCGCGCGAGGGCGTGCGATGCCGTTTGCGTGCCGTTTGGTGATTTCCTCCAGTAAAAGCCTGGTCGAGCGCCGGAACTGCGCGGATAGAGCTCCATGCACTTGGCCATCCGCACAACGCCGTCCCCACGTCGATTCTTCGTTAAGGCGGTGCATTCACTAGGCTCAGCGTGTTCACATGACAAATGAAGAGGGAGAGGGGCAGATTTGCTGAGCTCTACAGCGCTGAGCGCAACGGCCGTGGTTCTACTTCTGGTGTTGTTCTACGGCGGCACCATGGTCATGTCCACACGGATCGCCAAGAGGAAAGAGAACGCCGACAGCTTCATGACCGCCGGCCACAAGATCGGGTTCGGGATCTCGGCCGCGTCGATGACCGCCACGTGGATCTGGGCGTCCTCCATGTACGCCTCGGTCAACTCCGGATACCTCTACGGCATTTCAGGGCCGATCCACTACGGGTTCTGGGGAGCCCTGATGATCCTGTTCATCTATCCCTTCGGTAAACGCATCCGCGAGGTCGCCCCGCAGGCGCACACCCTCGCGGAGGTCATGTTCGCCCGCCACGGTAGGTCCTCCCAGTTCATGCTGGCCGGATCCAACATCCTGGGTTCCGTCATCTCGTTGACGTCGAACTTCATCGCCGGTGGCGCGCTGATCTCCATGCTCAGCCCGTTCAGCTTCATCCAGGGCGTGATCGTGATCGCCTCAGGTGTCCTGCTCTATACGCTGTGGTCGGGCTTCCGCGCCTCGGTGCTCACCGACTTCGCGCAGGTGGTGGCGATGCTCGGTGCGGTGATCATCATCGTGCCGTCCATGTTCTTCTTCCTCGGCGGGATCGACCTGTTCACCAGCGGGGCTGACAATCTGACGCCGCAGCAGCAGTCGTTCTTCTCCTCGGACGCTTTCCTCAACCAGGGTGCGCCGTACATCGCGGCTGTGCTCGCCTACGCGATCGGCAACCAGACCATCGCGCAGCGGCTGTTCGCGGTGCGCGAGGACCTGATCAGGCCGACCTTCATCACGGCGACCATCGGGTACGGCGCCACGATCATCGGCATCGGCATGGTCGGCGTGCTCGCCCTCTACGCGGGGATCGATCCCGTCGACGGCGACCCGAACAACGTGCTTCCCCAGGTGGCGGCCGAGTACCTGCCCGGTGTCCTGGTGGCGGTGTTCTTCATCATGATCATCGGTTCGCTGTCCTCCACCGCGGACTCGGACCTGTCCGCGATGTCGTCGATCGCGATGAGCGACCTGTACGGGCAGGGCATGCGCGGCCGTGGCAAGGTGCCCAACCCCCGGGTGATGCTCATCGTCGGCCGGATCACCATGGTCCTGGCCACGGTGGCCGCCTTGTTCTTCGCCAACATCCGGTTCAACATCCTCGATCTGTTGGTGTTCGTGGGCGCGCTGTGGGGCGCACTGGTCTTCCCGGTGATCGCGAGCTTCTATTGGAAGAAGGTCACCAACTCGGCCTTCACCGTCTCCGTGCTGGTCGCCCTGGCGGTCTTCCTGCCCACTCGCTTCGGGCTGATCCCGGACTCCGGCGTGCTGGCATACGCCGTCGAGGCGCTCGCCGTGGTGGGTGTGGGCGTGGTCCTGGGCCTGATGGTGTTCGGCTTCCTGGGACTCAGGCCGGCGCTCGTCGTGGCTGTCGTCGCGGCACTCGGCAGCGCGCCGTTCATCCTCGGCTTCCTGCGTGACTACGACACGCTCACGGCCTCACTCGTCGCGTACGCGGTCAGCACGATCGTCTGCGTGGCGATGTCGTACCGCAGTTCGATGGACTACGACTTCGACGAGATCGCGTTGGCCACCGCCGATTACGACACCGACGCGGTGGCGGAGGAGCTCGCCGACGCCGACGCCAGGAACACGGCCGAGAACACGAACGATGACGACGACGACGTCGTCCGCGTCTAGGAGAGGAACTGCAGATGACACCGATACTTCTGACGATCTACGTCCTGATCTGGCCCGTGATCGTGGCCGGCGTCCTGGCCGTCCTGGTGGGAGCCTTCATCAGGGAGGCCGCCGAGGCCAAGCGGGACGGCGTGCCGATCATCTGAGCGTGCTCGACGGCACTACGGGTGTGCCCCCTCGCCGATTCCGGTGAGGGGGCACACCCGTGTCAGGAGCGGGGTCGGTCAGCTGTGGAAGATCCGTCGGTAGGCCGCGTTCATGGCGGGGGCGGGCAGGCGCCGGTAGGCGTTGCGGGCGAGGTAGTTGGCCACGGCGCGGGGACGGGAGATCATGCCCGCATCGAGGAGGGTGCGTTGAATGGTGCGCTCGGAGGCCGTGAGCTGGCGGCTCTTGCGACGGGAGAACTGCGCATCAGTGACGCGGAACTTCACCAGCGGTTCGGGCAGGTTGTGCAGGCGGTAGCCCGCGCCGATCAGGCGGATCATCAGGTCATAGTCCTCCTGGTAGGGCACGTGGCGGTACCCGCCGACGGCGCGGATGGCGTCGGTGCGGGCCAGCAGGGACGGGTTGTTGACCGGGTTGTTGATGCGCGCGTAGCGGGCGATGTCCTCGTGCTCGGTGGGCAGGGCGCGCATGGCCTTCGGGTGCTCCGGGTCGGTGTCGAACTCGAGCATCGCCGAACCCAGGACGTCCACCCCGAGCGTGCGGGCCGCGTCGAGTTGCCGCTCGAACCGCTCGGGCAGGGAGATGTCGTCGGCGTCCTGGCGGGCGACCCAGCTGGTCCGGACCTCGTCGAACCCGCGTTGGGACGCCGCGGCGGCGCCGAGGTTCTGGGGTAGCGCGAACCGCCGCAGGTCCGGGGTGGAGTCCAGGACCTCACGCAGCGCGGGCGACAGGGGACCGTCCTCCACCACGATCACCTCAGCCGGCTGAACCGTCTGCGCGTGCACACTGTCCAGGGCATCGCGGAGCTGCGAGGGCGCGATCGCGTGGTAGACGGTGAGCAGGACGGACAGTTCGGGGTCACGCATCGAGGTCCTCGCGGTCGGTCTGGGGGCGGGCAGGGTGCCGACGCCTGCGAGCAGTATCGCGGAGACCGGGGGTCTCTTCCGTCAGGCGTACCGCGAGGCGGCGGATGGCCGGGAGCAGCGGCGG
>NZ_JAALED010000176.1:0-2777 GCF_014145155.1 Dietzia sp. B19
CCGTACTGGCCGGGCTGCCCGGAACCGGGAGGGGGCGGACCGACGTCCGCCGGGCCCGGTCGCCGACCGTCGTCGCGGGGACCATACGGGCTCTCCGGCCGCTGACCGTATCCACCCGGACCCGCGCCCGGACCCGAGGCCCACTCGTCGCCGGGCCGGGGACCACCCGTGCCCCGATCGTTCTCGTTCTCCATATCCGACATGGTTCCTCACCGCGCTGTGTGCCCGCTGAGACGACCGCGTCCCCCGTCGATCAGTTCGGGGGGAGCTCACACCCGGGGATGGTCATCCGCACCTCGGTGCCCCCACCGTCCGCGTCATGGATCTCCACGGTGCCTCCGTGCCGGGTGACCACCTGGCGGACGATCGCCAACCCGAGCCCCGAACCGGGCATCGCCCGTGCCTCCCGCGAGCGGTGGAATCGCTCGAAGACCAGCTGCCTGTCCTCCTCAGGGATACCCGGCCCCTGGTCGGCGACGGTCAACTCCACGACCGACTCCGACACCGGGTTCATCCGGACCGTCACCGTTCCCCCGGTCGGGCTCCACTTGGCCGCGTTGTCGCAGATGTTCAGCACCGCACGCTCGATCCCCGCGTTGTCACCGAACGAGTACCAGGGCGCCAGATCCACGTCGAACCGCACGTCGTGACGCCGCCGACGGACCCGCTCGAGGGCCCGCTCGACCGCCTCCGACACCGCGACCGGCTCCAGCTCGACCTCCCCGGAATCCTCACGGGCGAGCTCGACCAGGTCCCCGACCAGCTGGGTGAGCTCGGAGATCTGACCGATCACGTCGACCTCGAGCGCCCCCCTGTCCGCGGCCGGGATGGTCGGCGCCCCCGGCCTGCTCGCGGCGATCAGTAGTTCCACGTTGGTCCGGAGACTGGTCAGCGGTGTCTTGAGCTCGTGCCCGGCATCGGCCACGAGCCGCGATTGTCGATCCCTGCTCTCCCCCAGCGCCACGAGCATCTGGTTGAAGCTGGCGGTGAGCCGGGCGATCTCGTCATCACCCGCCACCGGGATGGGCCGCAGGTCGTCGGTCCTGGCGATCCGCTCCACCGCCCTGGTCAACCGGGTGACCGGCGCCAGACCCGTGCGCCCCACCGCCGTACCGGCCACCGCCGCCAGCGCGATGCCGGCCGCACCCACCAGCGTCAGGACGATCGCCAGACGATTGAGGGCCGCCCTGGTGGGGCTCAGGTCCTGCGCCAGGATGAGTGTCGAACCGTCGCGGACCCCCACCGCATAGATCTGCTTGCCCCCGGCCGTCCGCAGGCTCGACTCGGTCTCGCCGCGGACCACGGCGATCTCGGGGCCGCCGATCTGGAAGGGTTCGCCGGTGGCCGTCCGCACACCGGAGGGCGCGACGATCTGCGCGTCCAGATTGGGGTTGAAGGCCCGCAGCGCGATGAGGGTGCTCCGGGACTGGAGGGCGAACTCCGACGCGAGCTGGCTGTTGACCAGTTGGTCGGCCTGTTGCTGGAGCCGGTTGTTGACCTCGCTGTACATCGACCCGGACACGACGAAGTACGCCGCGACGGCCATCAGGGCCACCGCGACGCCCACCGAACTCGCCGCCAACAGGGTGACCCGCTGGTGCAGGGAGATCGGTGTGGAGCCCCACCCCACCGTGCGGGCTCGCACTACGGCGTCTCGCGCAACACGTATCCCACGCCACGCACGGTGTGGATCAGACGACTCTCGCCGTCGCCCTCGGTCTTACGCCGGAGGTACCCGATGTACACCTCGAGCGCGTTCCCCGACGTGCGGAAGTCGTAACCCCACACCTCCTCGAGGATGTGGCTCCGGGTGAGGACACGACGGGGATGGTGCAGGAGCAACTCGAGCAGGGAGAACTCCGTCCGGGTCAGCTGGATCCGGCGCTCCCCCCGGTTGACCTCGCGGGTCGCCAGGTCCATCCGCAGGTCCTCGAACTCCAACACCTCGTCCACGTCCTCGGCCTCCGGACCCCGACGACGCAGCAACGCCCGCAGCCGGGCCAACAGCTCCTCCAGCGCGAAGGGCTTGGGCAGGTAGTCGTCGGCACCCGCGTCCAGGCCCGCCACCCGCTCGGACACCGCGTCCCGGGCGGTGAGCATGAGCACGGGCAGGTCGTCCCCCCGACTCCGCAGTATCCGGCACACCTCGAGGCCGTCGCGGCGGGGCATCATGACGTCGAGGATCACCGCGTCCGGACGGTTCGCGTCGAGCCGTTCGACCGCCTCGACCCCGTCCCCCGCGAGCTCCACCGAATAACCGTTGAACGTGAGGGAACGGCGCAGGGATTCACGCACGGCCTGGTCGTCGTCCACAACGAGGATCTTCATACCGGGAAGTTTCCCGCACCCGCCTGAACCACGGCTGAGGAATACCGCGACCGATGCGCGGTCCGCGCCGGCTCCTGATGACGCCGACGAGCCCGGTGGGTCCGGGGGGACCCACCGGGCTCGTGACCGGGCGTGTGCGTGCGACGCGCGGGCGCCGCGGAGCTCAGTTCGTCTCGGCGATCAGTCGACCGACACTCAGCGGTCGAGGTCGACCAGGCCGAGCTTGGCGGCCTTGACCAGGCGACGCGGCAGCACCACGGCGCGGCCGTCGATCTTGGTCTCCTGGAGGGCCGGGTTCTCGGCCTTCCACTGCGAGCGGCGGGAATGGGTGTTGGCGCGCGAGAGGCGACGCTTCGGAACTGCCATGACTGTTACGTCCTCTGAGGTCTCGGGTGTGGGTGTGGGTCGGCGGCGGAGCACCGACCCGCGGCTCACTTGGTGCGGCGGGA
>NZ_JAALED010000176.1:2806-9738 GCF_014145155.1 Dietzia sp. B19
GGTTGCCGTAACGGCGCTGGAACTTCTCGACACGGCCGGCCGTGTCCATGACGCGCTGCGCGCCGGTCCAGAACGGGTGCGACTCACTGGTCACGTCGACCACGATGAGCGGGTAGGAGTTGCCGTCCTCCCACTCGACGGTCCGCTCGCTCTTCGCGGTGGAGCGGGTGAGGAACTTGGTGCCGGTGCCCGAGTCCTGGAAGACCACCGGGTGGTAGTCGGGGTGGATGTCGTTCTTCATACTGGATCCCTCTAGCTCGGTAGAAGTCTTGGGTCTGGCGCCCGCCCCGTCAGGGGCACGCAACTGCCAGTGGCCGAACCGGGGATCCCGGTATCAGCACACGCATCGGTAGATCGTACCCGTACGATGACCGCGTACCCAATTCGCACGCTCCGCCGGCCGTCCCCACCGGCGTTGACGTGCTGATTACCGTTTCCCGCGGTCGGGCCGTAAACTAGACCATCGCTGTTGTCTGCACGTTTGCTATCGCCTCTCACGGTGCCCGCGACGTGGTGATCCGCTGCTGTTCGGCCCAGGCCGACCGGGAGCCCCGACCATCACGCGCCACCGTACGAGGAGGCGGAAGGAGAACCACGCCATGTCGGCGCATTGCCAGGTAACGGGACGGAAGCCGGGTTTCGGCAAGTCCGTCTCGCACTCACACCGCAGGACCAACCGTCGCTGGAACCCGAACATCCAGCGCCGTAGCTACTTCGTGCCCTCCGAGGGTCGTCGCGTCACGCTGACGGTCTCCACCAAGGGCATCAAGACCATCGACCGCGATGGCATCGAGGCCGTCGTGGCCCGTATCCGCGCCCGTGGGGAGAAGATCTGAGATGGCACGTAACGACGTTCGACCCATCATCAAGCTCAAGTCCACGGCCGGGACCGGGTTCACGTACGTGACCCGCAAGAACCGCCGTAACAACCCGGACCGCATCGTCCTCAAGAAGTTCGACCCGGTCGTCCGTAAGCACGTCGAATTCCGAGAGGAGCGCTGACCCGTGGCCAAGAAGTCAAAGATCGCGCGCAACGAGCAGCGCAAGGCCAAGGTGGCCCGGTTCGCCGAGCGCCGCGCCGAGCTCAAGGCAATCATCAAGAACCCCGAGAGCACGGACGAGGCGCGCATGGACGCCCAGACCGCGCTCAACAAGATGCCGCGTGACGCCTCGCCCGTGCGGGTGCGTAACCGCGACGTCGCCGATGGCCGCCCCCGCGGCTACCTCCGCAAGTTCGGCCTCTCCCGCGTCCGCATGCGCGAGATGGCCCACCGTGGCGAGCTGCCCGGTGTCACGAAGTCGAGTTGGTGAGTAGGTAATCATGGCAAAAGCGCGTAGCACCCCATCCAAGAAGATCCGTGCCCAGGAGGGTCGTCGGCCCAAGAAGAACCCGTTGAAGGTCGCGGGTATCGAGACGGTCGACTACAAGGACGTCAACACCCTCCGCACGTTCATCTCCGATCGTGGCAAGATCCGTTCACGCCGCGTCACCGGCCTCACGCCGCAGCAGCAGCGTCAGGTCGCCGTCGCGGTCAAGAACGCCCGTGAGATGGCACTGCTGCCGTTCACCAGCCGCTGAGCCACTGCTCGGCGCGGTCGAACCGCACCGCACGTCCCGCCCGCGGTAACTAGCCGCCGACACAGGCAACAGCAACCCGATCGGGGTCGCGCCTCCTGCCCGCAGGAGTGCACGGCCCCGATCGGCGTTACCGCTCCCCCTCCCCCGAACCCCAGGAGTCCGCAGTGGCCGGCGTCCTCAACGGCTTCGCCGTGATCGTCGCGGTCGTCGCTCTCGGGTGGCTGCTCGCCCGGTCCCGGGTCCTCGGCTCGGACGCCCGACTGGTGCTCAACCGGCTCGTGTTCTTTGTCGCCACCCCGGCCCTGTTGTTCGACGCCCTCGCCCGGACCACGCTCGACCAGGTCTTCACCGGCGTCTTTGTGGTCTCCGCCGGTACGGCGATCGTGATGGCGGTCGCCTACGTGCTCATCGCGAAGCTGTGGCTCCGGCGGCCGGCCGCCGACCTCGCCGTCGGCGCCCTGTCCGCCAGCTACGTCAACTCCGCCAACCTGGGCATCCCCATCGCCGTCTACGTCCTGGGGGACTTCGGGTTCGTCATGCCCCTGTTGCTGTTCCAGGTGGCGGTGCTGCAGCCGATCGCCATCGCCGTACTCGAACGCGCCGCCCGGGCGGAGGGCACGACCGATGGCGGTGGAGGTGCGTTCTCCTCGGCGCTGCAGGCCGCCCGGACCCCGCTGGTCCTGGCCGCCCTCGCCGGGGTGGTGGTGGCCGCACTGCCGTGGTCGCCGCCCGAGCGCCTTCTCGAGCCGGTCCACCTGGTGGGTCAGATCTCGGTCCCCGGCGCACTCCTGGTGTTCGGCATGTCCCTCTACGGCGTGAAGGTGCTCGAAGCCGGAGCGTCGCCGCGCCGGGAGATCGCACTGGCGAGCGGCCTGAAACTGGTCGCACACCCTCTGCTCGCGTACGCCGTCGGCAGTGGGCTCATGGGGATGCGGGGTCACGAACTGCTCACCGTGGTGGTGGCCGCGGCCCTGCCCACCGCGCAGAACGTCCTGGTGGTGGCCACCCGCTACGGTCACGGGACGCTGCTCGCCCGCGACTCGGCGGTCCTCACCACGCTCGGGTCGCTCCCTGTCCTACTGCTGGTCTCCGCACTCCTGGCGTGAGCACCAGCGGGGACCGCACAGAGCCCAGCAGCCCTCAGACCGCGCCCGCCGCGACGATCCCGGCGAACACCACCGCGTTGTTGACCCCGTGCAGGACGATGCCGGGCACGATCGAGCGGTACCACTGCGCCATCACGCACAGCGAGATCCCCACCACCACCAGGTAGGGCAACGCGGCCGGGATCAGGTGAACGGCGGCGAAGATCGCCCCGGCGAGTGCGATCCCCGGAACGGCCCGGAACCTCGCCCGCAGCGCGGGTAGGACGATGCCTCTGAAGACCACCTCCTCGGCCATGGGCACGAGCACTGCCACGGCGAGCAGCCCCAGGAGGACGAATGCCGGCCCCCCGGTGGCGAGATCCTCGAGCCCGTCGTCGGACCCCTCCGGCCCGGTCCCGAGTGGTATGAGCACGACCATGGAGGCCACGACCCCTGCGACCATCACCGCCGGTATCTGCCACAGCAGATGCATCGGCGACCGCTCCGGGCGGCGAACGCCCACGTCGGCCCAACCCAACCCGCGTCGGCGCAGCAGGTGGACCCGCACGGCCACCAGCGCCGCCACCGCCGTGCCGCCGAGCACGACGAGGGCGAGCAGGGCGGTATCGGGCCGCGCGGTGCCGACGGCCCTCACCGCGAGAAGGACGAGGAGGACGACGACGACGAGGCCGACCACATACCCCACCACCCAGGCCAACGCCGACAGCGCCGCCCGACCCCGGACCGGTGTGGTCCAGAGTCCGGCGGCGCCGGCGGGCGGTGGCGCGATTACCGCGGCACCTCGATCACGTCAGGTCCGCGCTCACGCGGTACGGGGCTCCCGTCGCGGCGGCGACCTGCTCGAGGGTCACCCCGTCGACCAGCTCGATCAGGGTCAACCCGTCGGAGTCGCGGTCGAACACTCCCAGTTCGGTGATGATCCGGTCCACGCAGCCCAGGCCGGTGAGCGGGAGCGAGATCTCGGAGACGATCTTGGACGAGCCGTCCTTGGCCACCTGGTCCATCACCACGACGATGCGGCGGGCCCCCACCACGAGGTCCATCGCGCCGCCCATGCCCTTGACCATCGCGCCGGGCACCATCCAGTTGGCGATGTCGCCGGCCGGGTTGACCTCCATCGCGCCCAGGATCGCCACGTCGATCTTGCCCGAGCGAATCATCCCGAAGCTGGTCGCCGAGTCGAAGATCGACGAGCCGGGGAGCGTGGTCACGGTCTCCTTGCCGGCATTGATCAGGTCCGGGTCGACGTCATCCGGGTGCGGGTAGGGGCCGATCCCGAGCAGACCGTTCTCCGACTGCAGGGTGACGTTGACGTCCTCGGGGACGTAGTTGGGCACCATCGTCGGCAGCCCGATACCCAGGTTGACGTACTGGCCGTCCGAGAGTTCGAGGGCCGCGCGGGCGGCCATCGCCTTGCGGTCGCGTCCGAGTCGGGCGGGCGTGGCGGAGGTACTCATCAGCGCTGTCCTTCCGAGGGCGGGTTGGTGGTGGTCTTCTCGATCCACTTGGTCTGCTCCACCTGCTGCGCAGTGAGTTCGACCAGGCGGTGCACGAAGATGCCGGGCAGGTGGATGTCGTCGGGGGCCAGCTCGCCGACCTCGACGATCTTCTCCGCCTCGACGATGCACACCCGGCCGGCCATGGCGGCCAAGGGCGAGAAGTTGCGCGCGGTCAGGTTGAACCGCAGGTTGCCGCTGCGGTCCGCGACCGCCGCCCGCACCAGCGCGAAGTCGGCCTCGATGGCCTGCTCGAGTACGTAGGTCTCGCCGCGGATCTCCCTGGTCTCCTTGGGCGGAGAGGCCAGTGCGACGCCGCCCTCGGAGTCGTACTTCCACGGCATCCCGCCGTCGGCCACGTAGGTGCCCACGCCGGTGCGCGTGTAGAACGCCCCGATCCCGGATCCTCCCGCGCGCATGCGCTCGGCGAGGGTGCCCTGCGGCGTCAACTCCACCTCGAGCTCACCGGACAGATACTGGCGGGCGAACTCCTTGTTCTCGCCCACGTACGACGAGACGATGCGCCGGAGCTTCCCGGTCTCCAGGAGCATCCCGAGGCCCTTGCCGTCGACGCCCGCGTTGTTGGAGAAGACCTCGAAGTCCCCGACGTCGCGTGACGCGAGTGCCTCGATGACGACCTGCGGGATCCCGCACAGCCCGAACCCGCCGGCGGCGATCGACGCCCCGTCCGGGATGTCCGCGACGGCCTCCGCCGCGGTCATGATCTTGCTGGACATACACGTACTCCTTAGGTGTGTGGGCCGTCAGGCGATGCCGAGGATCTCGATCGCCGTCTTGCGCATGTCGACCTTGCGGACCTTGCCGGTGACCGTCATGGGGAACTCGTCCACCACGTGGACGTACTTCGGGATCTTGTGGCGGGCGAGCTTGCCGGTGGCGAAGTCGCGGACCTCGTCGGCCGTGAGGTCCTCGCGCCCGGACTTGAGCCGGACCCACGCCATGAGCTCCTCGCCGTACTTCGGATCCGGGACCCCGATCACCTGGGCGTCGAGGATGTCGGGGTGCGTGTAGAGGAACTCCTCGACCTCGCGCGGATAGATGTTCTCGCCGCCGCGGATCACCATGTCCTTGATGCGGCCGGTGATCGTGACGTAGCCGTCGGGGTCCATCTCCCCGATGTCACCGGTGTGCATCCACCCGTCGGCGTCGAGAGCCTCGGCGGTCTTCTCCGGCTCGTTCCAGTACCCGATCATCACGCTGTACCCCTTGGTACAGAACTCCCCCGCCTGGCCGCGCGGCAGGGTCTCACCCGACTCCGGATCGACGATCTTGATCTCGAGGTGCTGGCCGACCCGCCCCACGGTGGAGACGCGGCGGTCCAACGAGTCGTCCGCCCGGGTCTGGGTGGACACCGGGGAGGTCTCGGTCATGCCGTAACAGATCGACACCTCCTCCATGTTCATCTGGTCGATCACCTGTCGCATGGTCGCCTCCGGGCACGGCGAACCGGCCATGATCCCGGTCCGCAGGGACGACAGGTCGTAGGAGTCGAAGTCCTCGAGCGCGAGCTCCGCGATGAACATCGTCGGCACGCCGTACAGGCTCGTGCACTTCTCCTGCGCCACCGCGCGCAGCGAGGCCGCGGGGTCGAACGCCGGCGCGGGGATCACCATGCACGATCCGTGGGTGGTGCACGCGAGGTTGCCCATCACCATGCCGAAGCAGTGGTAGAAGGGCACCGGGATGCAGACCCGGTCCACCTCCGAGTAGTTGATCGTCTCGCCCACGAAGAACCCGTTGTTGAGGATGTTGGTGTGCGAGAGGGTGGCGCCCTTGGGGAAACCGGTGGTGCCCGACGTGTACTGGATGTTGATGGGGTCGCCGGCGCCGAGACCGGCGCGGATCCCGGCCAGCTCCTCCGCGTCGGTGGGCCCCGACATCATCGACTCCCACTCCTCGTCACCGAACAGCACGACCACGTCCAGGTCGGGGCAGCTCGGCTGGACCTGCGAGAGCATGCCGGTGTAGTCCGAGTCCTTGAACTGGGGCGCCGCGACCACGGCCTTGATCCCGGCCTGCGTGAGCACGTACTCCAACTCGTGGACGCGGTAGGAGGGGTTGATGTTGACCAGCACCGCCCCGATCTCGGCGGTGGCGTACTGGATCATCACCCACTCCCAGCGGTTGGGGGACCAGATCCCCACGCGGTCGCCGGTCCGGATCCCGAGCTTGAGCAGTCCCGAGGCCAGGCGACGGACGTCGGCGTGGAACTCCGTGTAGGTCCACCGGCGGCCTGCCTGCACGTCGACGAGGGCGTCGCGGTCGCCGAAGCGCCGGGCCGTGGAGGCCAGGTTGTCGGCGATCGTCTGCGTGAGCAGCGGGACGTCGGCGTCCCCGCGGGTGTGGGAGAGGGCGGGGTCCAACGGGGTGGAATCGAGATCGGTGGTGGTCATCTCGGTGCTCCTTGAGGGTGGCGGCTGATCAGGTGATGGCGGCCGCGGCGCGACGCATCGTCGCCTCGGCCTGACGGAAGACGGGGCCGTCGACCATGCGGCCGTCCAGCCGGAAGACGCCCTGGTTGCTCCGGGCGGCGTCGAGGACCTTCCGGGCCCAGGCCACCTCGTCGTCGTCGGGCGCGAAGGCCTGTCGGACCACCGCCACCTGTGACGGGTGGATGCAGGCCGTGGCCACGAAGCCCAGGGCGACGGCGTCGAGCGCCTCGGCGCGCTGACCCGCCTCGTCGGCGATGTCGAGGTGGACCGAGTCCACCGCCCACCGACCGAATGCGGC
>NZ_JAALED010000177.1:0-3884 GCF_014145155.1 Dietzia sp. B19
CCCGACGTCGCCATCGCCCCCCGGGACGACACCGAGCGGATGGCCTTCGGCGCGTGGGCCGTGGTCACCGGTACGGCGGCACCCGGGGTGACCGGGACGCTGCCCGCGCTCGACGACTCCACCCGGACGGCACTGGCCGAGCGGCTGTCGACCCGATGTGGCGGCGAGATCACCGCCGAGCAGCTGGCCGGGGCCACGACGATCGCGGAGGTCGCCGACCTGCTGCGCCCGTTCACCGAGGTGGCGGTGGAGGGCAACATCCGCGTTCTTCGCGAGGGTTCCACCGACAGCACACCCCTGTTCCTGTTCCACGCGGCCGGCGGATCGTCGTTCGTATACGAACCGCTGGTCGATCGGCTGGACGGTGACACCCCGGTCTACGGCGTCGAGCGCACGGAGGGGCCGCTGGAGGAGAGGGCCGCCGGGTACCTGGACAGGATCCGGGAGATCGCCTCGGGGCGTCCCGTCGCGCTCGGCGGCTGGTCTTTCGGTGGCGCCCTGGCCGTCGAGGTCGCCCGTCAGTTGCGGGCCGCCGACGACGTCGTGGCGCTGGTGGCCCTCCTGGACACCGTGCAGCCGTCCGAGCCGATCCCGGACACTCTCGACGAGGCGGAGGCACGCTGGAAGCGCTACTCGAAGTTCGCCAAGCGCACCTACGGCCTGGACGTGGAGGTGCCGCGCGAGTTCCTCGCCGAGCACGGCGAGGACGGCGTACTGGGAATGCTCCTGGAGGGCCTGGGCGCCGAGGCGAACGCCATGGGTGGGGGCGTCATCGAGCACCAGCGGGCCAGCTTCGTCGACAACCGCATCCTGCAGAGCGCGGACCTGTCCACGTGGTCGGGAGTGGGTGCGGAGGTGCCGTTCGTGCTCTACCGTGCGGAGCGTATGCACGAGGGCGCCATCGAGCTCGAACCCCGCTACGCCCACGTCGACCGCGACGGTGGCTGGGCCCGGATCGTCTCCGATCTGGAGGTGGTCCAGCTCAAGGGTGACCACCTCGCGGTGGTCGACGAGCCGGTGGTCAGTACGGTCGGAAAGCACCTGGCGCGTCGACTCGTCGAGATCGACGCGGGAGTACTGAAGGGATCGGACGCGTGACGGCTAGGACCACCGCGGAGAAGCTCGCTGAACTGCGGGTTAAGACCGAGCAGGCCCGCGACCCGGGCAGCGAGCGGGCCAGGGCCCGACGCGACGCCGCGGGCCACACCCCGCCGCGCGAGCGCATCGCGGAGTTGCTCGACGCGGGAAGCTTCGTGGAGATGGGCCAGCTGGCCAAGGCTCCGGGGAGCCCGGACAACCCGTTCGGGGACGGTGTGGTGACCGGTCGCGGCACCATCGACGGTCGCCCGGTGGCCGTGTACGCGCACGACAACACGGTGTTCGGCGGGTCGGTCGGCGAGGGCTTCGGTAAGAAGGTCTGCGCCATCATGGACTTCGCGATCAAGGTCGGGTGCCCCATCATCGGCATCAACGACTCCGGTGGCGCGCGAGTCCAGGACGCCGTGACCTCGCTGGCCTACTACTCGGAGATCTCCCGGCGCCAGTACCCGGCCTCCGGGTACGTGCCCCAGATCTCGATCATGCTGGGCAAGTGCGCGGGCGGCGCCGTCTACGCCCCCGCGACCACCGACTTCGTGATCGCGGTCCAGGACCAGGCGTACATGTTCGTCACCGGCCCCGACGTGATCCGGCAGGTCACCGGCGAGGACGTCACCATGGACGAACTCGGCTCGGCCCTGCAGCAGGCCAAGAACGGCAACGTCAACCACGTGGCCGTGAGCGAGCACGACGCCTTCATGTACGTGCGTAACCTGCTGAGTTACCTGCCGTCCTCGGCGGCCGAGAAGGCACCGCGGATCAACCCGGGTCTCGAGGCGGAGACCACGGAGTCGGATCGTCAGCTGGACTCAATCATCCCGGACACGGACAACGCCGCGTACGACATGCACGACGTGCTCCTGCGGATGTTCGACGACGGCGAGTTCGTGGAGACCTCCGGACAGTTCGCGTCCAACATCATCACGGGCTTCGCCAGGGTCGACGGCGAGTCCGTCGGCGTCGTCGCCAACCAGCCCCTGCACCTGTCGGGCGCGTTGGACATCGACGCGTCGGAGAAGGCGACGCGGCACATGATGCTGTGTGACGCCTACTCGATCCCGCTGGTCTACGTGGTGGACACCCCCGGCTATCTCCCGGGCTTGCAGCAGGAGAAACTCGGCATCATCCACCGCGGGGCCAAGATGGGTTTCGCCGTGGTGGCGGCCTCGGTCCCCAAGGTCACGTTCGTCGTCCGCAAGGCCTACGGCGGCGCCTACGCCGTGATGGGGTCCAAGAACCTCGGCGGCGACCTCAACTTCGCCTGGCCCACCGCACGCATCGCGGTGATGGGCGCCGAGGGCGCGGTGGACCTGCTGCAGCGTCGGCAGATCGAGGAGGCGGGCCCGGAAGAGGGTCCCAAGCTCCGCAAGCAGCTGATCGACATGTACAACGAGTTCATCGCGACCCCGTACTCGGCCGCCGAGCGCGGGTACATCGACGCGGTGATCGAGCCGTCGCAGACCCGTCTGGTGCTGCGCGGCGCGTTGGCCCAGCTGCGCGACAAGGTCCGCAACGAGCCCCCGCGCAAGCACCCCATCGCGCCGCTGTAGCCGACGCGCGGCAGCACGCCTGGGCCGGTCCGCTCTCTCCGGAGGCGGGCCGGCCTTCGTCGTCCCCGACCCCTGGTAGTGCTGGCTGAACGTACGGTGTGCCGGGGCTTGTGTGATGTCCCGAGACATCACACCGACGACAAGGGGCAGCGCATCCCACGCGGGACGCGCTGCCCCTGTGTCCGGGCCCTGGGGGCTCGGGCCGGTAGCCCGGACTAGGACTCCGGGTCGGTCACGAGGATCGGGCCCTCGGGCTGCCACCAACCCCAGCGGGTCTCGGTCCCGGTGGTCACCTCGGCCGGCGCCGGCGGGTCCTCCTGGTAGGTCCCCAGCGGGGTGTACGCCTCGATGGAGCCCCAGTCCCGGTTCCAGTCGTGCCGCAGGTACGACGGGATCGTGCGGGCGCGCTGGGCGACCTCGATCCACCCGAGCGGGCCCCCCGACTCGTACGACTGCCACGTGCTGGTGGCGGCCACCGCCAGTGGACGGTCCGGGAGGATCCGGTACTCCGGCAGCTCGGCGACCCCCGCGTAGTGCGAGAACGGCCGCTGGCACGGGAACTGCAGGCTCACCGCCCAGTCCAGCATGACGGGAGACTCCGATCCGACGAGCTCCTGGACCGTGACGAGCTCGGGCGCGCGCGGCGGGGTGATCGCCGCCCACTGGTCGGGGGTCAGGTCGTCGTCGTCGACCAGGATCCGCATGACGTCGGCCTCGGCCGGCACGTCCTGCATGTCGACCCGCAGGTTCCGCCAGGTGGGGGCGGGGCCGATGTCGAACGGCACGACGGGTTCTCCCACCACGTCGGCTCCGTCCCCGGCGGCGCGACCGAACTCGACGATGACCTCCTGCCCGTACTTGTACAGGCCGTCGGCGTCGTAGCGGCCGATCCGTCCGGCGGCCGAGATCACCAGGAGCGGGTGCGTCTCGCGGTTCTCCGGCAGCCGGTACCAGCCGGTCTCGAGGTTCGCCTCGCGCTGCGGCCCCACCAGGTACGACCCCAGCACCGGGGTGGTGGCCGGGTCGAGTCCGAAGGGAAGAGCGACGGTCGACTCGTTGACGCCCTCGGCGCCCTGGCCACCGGCGGTGCCGGCACTCTCGCCGGTGGTGACGGAGGGGCCGCCGCCGGGCTCCTGGGTGGTGTTGGCGGCACCGGGATCGGCCACCACCGCGTCCGCGGACAGGTCGGGTGCGACACCGTCCGGGGTGAACCCCGAGTTGTCGCCGGCCTCGATG
>NZ_JAALED010000178.1:0-9489 GCF_014145155.1 Dietzia sp. B19
GCCCGACTCGCCGGTGGCCTCGGCCGCGGCTGCGCTCGCCGCGGCAGCCTCGGACTCGGCGGCGGCGTGTTCGGCAGCGCGTTGATCGATCGCCTCGGCAAGGACGGCGGCCTCCTCGGTGGCCAGAATGGCCGACACGGTGGACATGCCGTCAGCGCCCTTGTTGATGCGCACACCGCGCGCACGGCTGGCGTCCTCCTTGCGCCGACGGATTCCCTCGGCGTCGTAGCGGGTGATGATCGCGTCCACCGCATCGCGTACCGCGTGCCGCCCGAGGCGTTCGCCGGCTTCCGTCGCGGCCAGGTAGTCGTCGACGACGTCCTGTTGCACCTGCGGAAGCACCTCGGGGTCGACGGTCGCCATCTGGCGGGCCAGCAGTTCGGCGGCGCGCTGGTCGAGGCGTCCCGCCGCCAGGGCGGCGAGAACGGCGGGGTAGCGCTGGTGCAGGTCCGCGGCGAACGAGATCATCGATTCGGCTCTCAGGGCGGAGACGGCCATCGCCGCCACCACGTATCCGGTTGCCACCACGAACGGGTCCACCACCGCGTGGCCGGGCGGGGAATCAGGGCCGGTGCCTGAGTCGTCGCGGCGCTGGCATTCCAGCAGGAGGTCGTAGCAGGCCGACAGCCGCTGGGCGGAGGCGCGATTCTCGGCCGCCCATCCGGCACGAGCCGAGGCGGTCAGCCCGGTCAACGGATCAACAGCGGAGGAACTGTCGGAGGAGGGGCCGTTGCCGACGTCCATGCCACACCTCCGAAGCCTTGCGCCACCGTCACCGTATCGAATGTACGTTCTAGTCTACGCACACACGTTCGAACGTGCAAGGGTCTGCCGCGGGCTTTCCGTCCGGAACTGCAGCGGAGGAAATCGCCGGGCTACTCACCGGTCAGGGCGTGATCCGGGGCTCCGGGCCCACCACGTCGAAGAGCATCGCGGTGAACTGGCCGTGCGTCTCGAGCTTCTGGCGGTGGAGTCGGAGTCGGCGGGGCAACAGGGGGCGCCCGGAACCGAGGACGACCGGACACTGGTGGATCCAGACCCGGTCCAGCAGTCCCCGGTCGGCGAACTGACCTGCGAGGTCACCACCCCCGACGATCCACACGTCCCCGCCGTCGGCGGCGTCGACCAGGAGAGGGTGCAGGTCGCCGACGTCACCGGCGAAGAACTCGACGCCGTCGACGGGATCGATATCGCGGTGGGTGACGACCCAGCTCGGCACGGTGTACGGCCAGGCGAACGGCTGGCCGTCCTTCGTCAGGTCGCGGCGCACCCATTCGAAGGTGTTGACGCCGCAGACGATCGACCCGACGCCGGAGTAGAAGCGGTCGAAGTGGAGGTCGGGGGGGCGGGGTCCAACTCGGTCGGTGTGTACCCCGCGGGTTCGGCCTCCCCGGAGGTCGCGAAGAGCCAGGACAGGCTCTCCTCGTCGTCGGCGATGTACCCGTCCAGACTCGTGGCGGTGCAGTAGACAGTGCTCATACGACCATGCTCGCACCCGGCTACGACACTCCCGGGCGGAACAGTCCCGGCTCAGCGGCGCCCGCGTGCCTCGCGGTAGATCTCGACGAGAGCATCCGTCGAGGAGTCGAAGCCCTCCCCGGGGTGCTTCTCCGCGGTCAGGGCGGTCAGGAGCTCGCCGGCCTGGGCCTTGCCCAGCTCGACCCCCCACTGATCGAACGCATTGATGCCCATTACGGCGGCCTGGACGAACACCACGTGTTCGTAGAGGGCGATGAGCTGCCCGAGCACCCCGGGCGAGAGCGACGGCGCGAGGATCGTGGTGGACGGCCGGTTGCCGGGCATCACCTTGTGCGGCGCGATCGCGGGGTCCACGCCCTCGGCGAGCACCTCGTCCTCCGTCTTGCCGAACGCCAGCACACGGGACTGGGCGAACAGGTTGGCCACGAGCATGTCGTGCATCGATCCGGCGCCGTCGGCGGTGGGCAGGTCCGAGACCGGACGGGCGACCCCGATGAAGTCCACCGGGACGAGCTGGGTGCCCTGGTGCAGGAGCTGGAAGAAGGCGTGCTGGCCGTTGGTGCCGGGCTCGCCCCAGTAGACCTCGCCGGTGGGGTAGGAGACGTCGGAGCCGTCGAGTCGGACCGACTTGCCGAGGGACTCCATGGTCAGTTGCTGGAGGTAGGCGGGAAATCGCAGGAGGCCCTGGGCGTAGGGGATCACGGCCTTGGACTGGGCCCCGAGGAAGCAGGTGTACCAGATGCCGAGCAGGGCCATGAGGACCGGCGCGTTGTGCTCGGGGGCCTCGGTCGCGAAGTGCAGATCCATGGCGTGGAAGCCCTCGAGCAGCTCGACGAACGCGGGCGGGCCCACCGTGATCATCACCGAGAGGCCGATCGCCGACGACACCGAGTACCGGCCCCCGACCCAGTCCCAGAACTCGAACATGTTGTCCGCGGCGATCCCGAAGTCGGCCACCTCCTCGGTGGCCGTCGACACCGCCACGAAGTGGGAGGCGATCGCCTCCTCCGAGCCGAGGGCCTCGACGAAGTGCCGACGCGCCGCGTGGGCGTTGGCCATGGTCTCCTGCGTGGTGAAGGTCTTGGAGGCGACCACCACCAGCGTGGTCGCGGGGTCGACCTCGGCGAGCACGGCCGAGAGGTCGGCGGGGTCCACGTTGGAGACGTAGCGTGCGCTGATCCCCGCGGTCTGCAGGTGGTGCAGGGCCTTGTCGACCATCACGGGCCCGAGGTCGGAGCCACCGATGCCGATGTTGACCACGGTGTCGATCCGCGCGCCCGTGTGCCCGGTCCATCCGCCGGACCGGACGCGGTCGGCGAAGTCGGCCATCCGGGTGAGGACCGCGTGGACGTCGGCCACGACGTCACGCCCGTCGACGACGAGGTCGGCCTCGGCCGGGAGACGGAGCGCGGTGTGGAGGACCGATCGGTCCTCGGTGGTGTTGATGCGGTCGCCCCGGAACATCGCGGCCCGCTGGGCCGGCAGCCGTGCGGCGTGGGCCAGCTCGGTCAGAGCGCTCAGGACCTCGTCGGTGATTAGGTGCTTGGACAGGTCGACGTGCAGATCGCCCGCGGTGACCGCCATGCGGCGACCCCGCTCCGGATCGGCGGCGAACAGCTCACGGAGGGTCACCTCGCCGATCGCCGGTACGAGATCCTCGATCGCCGACCACTGTGGTGTCGTGCTGATGTCCGTCATTGCCGCTCCTGCCCAGTGTTGCCGCCCGGGGATCGCCCGCCGTCTGACAGCGAGGTTAGTCGGGAATACGGGGGCCCCGCCGCCCGTTCCAGACACGTGACCCCCATGACTCCTCCGGACCACCCCTCCGTGTCAGCCCAGGCCGATCGGCTCGTCGAACTGGGCGTGCCCGAGCTCGGCGGGATCACCGCCGGGCGGCTGCGGGAGCACGCCGCAGCTCTTGAAGACGCAGCTCTCGAAGACGCAGTTCTTGACGGCGCAGCTCGTGCCGCCGCCCCGGGGCCCGGTCGGCCGGTGCTGGCCGTCCACCCGTCGTTCGTGTCCACCGCCCGACTGGCGACCCTGCTGCGCCGTGGTGGGAGGGCGGGCTTCGTCGTCGTCGACATGTCCGACCTGGCCGAGTTCACACCCACCGACGACGTCCGGGTTCCGGACGCCCCGCTCTATCTGGCCGGGGGCGTGACACGCGACGACGACATGCTGGGCTGGACCCCGACGGACGCGCACGCCGAGCTGGCCCGGCGGGGGCGCACTCCGCTGACCATCTCCGAGGGGGTGAGCTGGCTGCTCCAGCAGCCGGAGATGCTCGAACCCGGCAGGTGCTTCATGTGCATCGGATCGCGGAAGCGCAAGGCGGACGGAGCTCTGGATGCCCGGACGCCGGCGCTGTGGATCAGCGGGGGGACCGGCCGCGACGGCCGGGAGAACAAGGGCGCGCCGAAGGTGGGCTGGTGCTGGGCGAACAACCACCACACGTGGTTGGGGTTCGCCTCCACGGCCGGTCGGGTCGGCCGGGACTCAGCCCAGTCGCCCGCGACCGAGACGTAGGAGCATCCCCGCGAGGGTCTGCCCCTCCTGCCCGAGTGAGGAGAAGCGCTCGTAGACCTTGAGCTCGCGGGTGTGGACGAGCTTGGTGCCGCCGGACTGCATCCGCGTGCGACCGATGCGCTTGGAGATCTCGCTGCGACGGACTATCGCGTCCAGGATCTCGGCGTCCAACCGGTCGATCTCCAGTCGGAGTTCCTGGATCTGGGCCTCGGACAGCGGATCGTCCGTGCCGGCGGGGTCGGTGTTCATGCCGCGATTATCCCACTTGCTTCCGCGGAGGCCGCGGGACCGTCTAGTGTTTCCGCCCGTGGAGAACTTGAACTCGACTCTCGCGGACATCGGTTCCGTGATCTGGGGACCCTTCGTCCTCATCCCGCTGCTCCTCGGCACGGGCCTATTCCTCACGATCCGTCTGAGGGCACTGCAGTTCCGCAAGCTGGGGCCCGCGCTCCATCTCGGGCTGGTGCGGCGGAGGGACGACGGCGGGGCGGGTGACATCACCCAGTACCAGGCGTTGACCACCGCGCTCGCCGCGACCGTCGGCGTGGGCAACATCGTCGGCGTGGCGACGGCGATCTCACTGGGAGGGCCGGGCGCGCTCTTCTGGATGTGGGTCACCGCCCTCGTGGGGATGGCCTCCAAGTACTCGGAGGCCTTCCTGGGTGTGCGGTACCGCGTCACCGACGCCCGCGGCGAGCAGTCCGGTGGTCCGCAGTACTACCTCCACCGGGGGTTCGCCGAGCTGTTCGGGAAGACCGGCGGCCGGGTGGGGCTGGTCCTGTCGATCGTGTTCGCGGTGTTCGCCGTCCTGGCCAGCTTCGGCATCGGCAACATGACGCAGGGCAACGCGGTGGCGGCCCAGCTCGACAACTCCTTCGGCGTCCCGGTGGTCGCCTCAGGCGTCATCCTGTTCGTCCTCACCGGTGCGGTCCTGCTCGGTGGCATCAAGGCCATCGGCCGGGTCACGGCCGGGTTCGTGCCTCTGATGATCGTGCTGTACCTGCTCGGCGGGATGGTCGTCCTGGTGCTCAACGCCGACGCGATCCCCGGCGCCTTCGGGCAGATCTTCACGCAGGCCTTCTCCGGGACGTCCGCGGTCGGCGGCTTCGCGGGCGCGGCGATCATGTACGCCATCCAGATGGGTGTCGCGCGGGGCATCTTCTCCAACGAGTCCGGGATGGGCTCGGCGGCCATCGCGGCCGCGGCGGCCAAGACCACCCACCCGACCCGCCAGGGCCTGGTGTCGATGACCCAGACGTTCATCGACACCATCATCGTCGTCACCTTCACCGGTCTGGTGATCGTCACCTCCGGCGTGTGGGAGCAGGGCAGCGACACGGCCGGGACCATGACCGCCGACGCGTTCGCCGAGGCCATGCCGTACGGCGACAAGCTGGTGGCGGTGGCGATCGCGTTCTTCGCGTTCTCGACGATCCTCGGCTGGTCGTACTACGGCGAGCGGTGTGTCGAGCGGCTCGTGGGCGCCGGGGGAGTCATCCCCTACCGGATGGTGTTCACCTGTGTGGTGTTCGTGGGTGCGGTCACCGAACTCGAGGTGGTGTGGAACTTCGCGGACGTGATGAACGGACTGATGGCCATCCCGAACCTCATCGGCCTCCTGGTCCTCTCCGGCCTCATCGTGCGGGAGACGCGGTACTACCTGGACAACGATCCGACTCTGACGGCGACCGCCGCGCAGGTCGACGAGTTCATGGGGGACCGTCCGCGCTGAGAACAGGGTGTCGGACCGGGTGGGTAGATTGGACGCCACGATGACCCACTCCGCTCCCGCCCCAGCCCGTTCCGCCGTCAGTCCCACCTCGCCGCACTCACCGCTCCTGGACGGACTCAACCCACAGCAGGCCGCCGCGGTCACGCACCGCGGCGGTCCGCTGTTGATCGTGGCCGGCGCGGGTTCCGGGAAGACCAGCGTGCTGACCAGGCGGATCGCGTACCTGCTGGCCGAGGGGGGCGCACACCCCGGGCAGATCCTCGCCATCACGTTCACCAACAAGGCCGCCGCCGAGATGCGGGAGCGGGTGTCCGCCCTGGTGGGGCCCCATGCCGAACGGATGTGGGTGGCCACGTTCCACTCGATCTGTGTGCGGATCCTGCGGGCCCAGTCCGCGCTGCTGGGCACGCGCAACTCCAATTTCACGATCTACGACTCGGACGATTCCCGTCGCCTGCTCGGCATGATCGCCAAGGAGCAGCACCTCGAGGTCAAGAAGTTCACGCCGCGGATGCTCGCCTCGGCCATCTCGAACCACAAGAACGAGCTCCGCGAGCCGTCGGAGGCCATGGACCGTGCGTTGGAGGACTCGGACCGGACCGCGCAGACGGTGGCGGCGGTGTTCACCGAGTACCAGGCGCGGCTGCAGGCGGCCAACGCCTTCGACTTCGACGACCTGATCGGGGAGACCGTCGGGTTGCTGCGGTCGCACCCGGAGGTTGCGGCGTACTACCGGCGCCGGTTCCGGCACGTCATGGTGGACGAGTACCAGGACACCAACCACGCCCAGTACATCCTGGTCCGGACGCTCGTCGGCGGTGCGGCCGGGTCCGGGGACGACGCCGCGGCCGGGGTGGCACCGGCGGAGCTCTGCGTGGTGGGCGACGCGGACCAGTCCATCTACGCGTTCCGGGGCGCGACGATCCGCAACATCGAGGACTTCGAGCACGACTATCCGGACGCCCGGTCGATCCTGCTCGAGCAGAACTACCGCTCGACGCAGACGATCCTCTCCGCCGCCAACGCCGTGATCTCCCGCAACCCGGGCCGGAGGGAGAAGAACCTCTGGACCGACGAGGGAACCGGCGAGCTGCTCGTCGGGTACGTGGCGGACAACGAGCACGACGAGGCGCGGTTCATCGCCGGGGAGATAGACCGCCTGGTGGACTCCGGGGACGCCGGGTACTCCGACGTGGCCGTGTTCTACCGGACCAACAACTCCTCCCGGGTGATCGAGGACGTGTTCGTCCGGCTGGGTCTGCCCTACAAGGTCGTCGGGGGCACACGGTTCTACGAGCGCAAGGAGGTGCGCGACATCGTTGCGTACCTCAAGGTGCTCTCCAATCCTGACGACACGGTGGCGCTGCGCCGCATCCTCAACACCCCTCGGCGGGGAATCGGGGACCGTGCGGAGGCGTGTGTGGCGGTCCATGCCGAGCAGCGGGCCATCGGCTTCGGTGAGGCCCTGCGGGACGCCGCGGAGGGCAGGGTCGCGTTGCTGCCCACCCGATCGGTCAAGGCGATCGCGGGTTTCGTCTCTCTCCTCGACGAGCTCCGCGGGCGCTTGAGCGGCTCCGACCACGCCGGTGGCGAGGACTCGGCCCCCGACGTCGGCGCCCTGGTGGAGGCCGTGCTCGACCGGACCGGATACCGGGCCGAGTTGGAGGCCTCCAACGATCCGCAGGACGCGGCCCGCCTGGACAACCTCAACGAGTTGGTGGGCGTGGGGCGGGAGTTCTCCTCCGAGGCCGCGCTGCAGCGGTCGGCGCGCGAGCAGGGCTTCGGGGACGAGGACGCCGGGGACGCCGCGGGAGCGGTGGCCGACCAGTCCGACGCCGCACTGGACGACGGCGCACCGGACGACGCCGCACCGGACTACGCCGAACTGGACGAGGGCATCGCCGAGCCCGGTTCGCTCGCGGCCTTCCTCGAGCGGGTCTCCCTCGTGGCGGACGCCGACCAGATCCCGGCCGAGGACCAGGGGCAGGTCACACTCATGACCCTCCACACCGCCAAGGGGCTCGAGTTCCCGGTGGTGTTCCTCGTCGGCATGGAGGACGGGCTGTTCCCGCACATGCGCGCGCTCGGGGACCCGGCGGAGCTGTCCGAGGAGCGGCGGCTGGCGTACGTGGGTATCACCCGTGCGCGTCGACGCCTCTATCTGACCCGCGCCATGATGCGCTCGTCCTGGGGCCAGCCCATGACCAACCCCGGGTCGCGGTTCCTCGAGGAGATCCCGTCGGAGGCGATCGAGTGGCAGCGTGAGGAACCGGCCGGCGGTGGCCGGTTCGGTGACGACGACTCGTACGCGCCGCGGCGCCGATTCGGTGGCGGCGGCGGCTCCGGCGGGGGTGGATACGGTTCCGGTCGTGGGTTCGGCTCAGGCGGAGGCTCCGGCTCCGGCGGGGGCCGGTCGTCCGGCATTCCCCGGGCGAAGTCCTCCGCGCCCGCCCTGGAACTGGTGCCCGGAGACCGGGTGACGCACGACAAGTACGGGCTCGGAAAGGTTCTGACCTGCGATGGCAGCGGTCCGCGGGCCACGGCGACGATCGACTTCGGCGCGTCCGGAAAGGTGCGCCTGATGCTCATCGGGGGAGTTCCGATGCAGAAGCTCTAGGGGCGCAGATGCCCGCCCGAGTGCCGGTGGGCACCCCGCTGGTCGGGAGGCTGGTACGGCTGGATCCAATGGCCCCCGGAGACGCGGAAGGCCTGTAGCCGCTCATGCCGGATCCGGCGGCGTTCGGTTCGGGATACCCGTTCGAGACCGCGCACGCGGATCTGGCGCGGACCCGGGAGTTCGTCGGGGACCGGATGGCGCCCGGGGCACATCCTTACACGGTGCGCGTGGAATCCCCGCGACTGGACGAGGTCGGGACGGTTGCCGGGATCAGCTCGTTCACCGAGATCGACACCCGGAACGAGAAGCTCCGGCTGGGGTGGACGTTCGGTGCTCGCTTCGAGGGGGCTACGCGCGGTACTCCGCTGAATACCCGACTCGGCCGTGGACGACTGCCCAGGTCGAGGTCAGCTCCCGAAGGGGCTGAAGCCCGAGCTCTCGCTGCTCCCGGCGCCCGCGAGGTGGATGCCCTGCTGGGCCAGCCAGATGACGGGGTCGACGTGCTGGGTGCCGCCGTTGAGCAGGACCTCGAAGTGCAGGTGGGATCCCGTCGAGAAGCCCATGTTGCCCATGCCTGCGATCTTCTGGCCGGCGTAGACGCGCTCGCCCACGCGGACGTCGAGGGATTCCATGTGGCCGTAGAGGGTCATCGTGCCGTCGTCGGACATGATGCGGATCCAGTTCCCGTAGCCCTGGGCGGGGCCCGAGTCGATCACGACACCATCGGTGGCCGCGAGGATCGGGGTGCCGATGGCGTTGGCAATGTCGATGCCGGCGTGCATCGCACCCCAGCGCATGCCGAAACCGGAGGTGAAGGTGCCCACTGCGGGGAGGGCAACCTTCGGGCGCCGGGCCTGCTCCTCGGCGATCTCCCGCTGGGTGTTGATCTCGGTGCCGGCGTAGAGCATGGCCGACTGCGGGTTCTCGGACTCGGTGTCGAGGACCGACACCACCACGGGCTCGGGAAGAGAGGGAGTGGCGGGGGTGGTGGACGACGGCGCGTCGGGCGCACCGGTCGCCGGCGCCGCTTCACCGTTGGCGAGGAGTGCGATATCGCCGGCCTCGGCGGAGTGGGTGCCCGCAAAGTCCATGACGGACCCGGCCGAGGCGGCCGACACCGCGGCGCCGGCGGCGA
>NZ_JAALED010000179.1:0-6084 GCF_014145155.1 Dietzia sp. B19
GGACCAGCCCGGCCCCGCGCGCACATGGGCCGTGGCAGTCGTGCGTCACGGACGTCTGGCCGCCTCGGGGATCGTGCCGGCCGGGGCCGCCCCCCTCCCCGTCATCGACTCACTCAGGGCGGGCGCCACGACCGTGCGACCCGGACCCGGGCCGTTCTCCGGCGCCAGCGCCTCGGAGATCCGGAACGTGCACAGATGGATCGACTCCGCACCCACCCGCATCGTGTCGGTCGCGGGTTGCTGGGCCCTCCCCGTCGACGGTGCCCACACTCTGACCGCATGGGCGGATCGAGCCGAACGGGCGGCCGCGGAGACGAGCAGAGCAGGGATCAGTCCCGCGCGACGCTGAAGGCCGCCCACCTGTCCAGGAGTCCGGCCGCCTCGCCGTCGTCCACCGCCCTCGCGGCGCGATCCACCGCCGACGTCATCGCGGTCACCAGGTCAGCTCCCGGCTCGAGTCCGTCGAAAGCCACCAGCGCAGCCGCGGAATTGAGCAGGACGGCATCCCTGACGGGGCCCTTCTTACCCGCCAGCAGGTCCCGGGCGACGCCCGCGTTGTGCTGCCCGTCCCCCCCACGCAGCTCCTCGATCGCGCACGTCGCCATCCCGAAGTCGCCGGGGGCGATCTCGTCCTCCTCGATCCGGCCGTGCGAGACGCGCAGCACGCGGGTCGGCCCGGTCATCGTGATCTCGTCGAGGCCGTCGGCTCCCCGCACGACGAGCGCCGAGCGCCCGCGGAGCGCGAAGACCTCCGCCATCACGGTCATGAGACGGTCGAAGGCGCACCCGATGAGGTTGGCCGCGGGGGCCGCGGGGTTGGTCAGGGGACCCAGGATGTTGAAGACGGTCGGGATGCCGATCTCCCGCCGTGGCGCGGCGGCGAAGCGGAGGGCGGGATGGAACACGGGGGCGAAGCAGAAGGCCACACCCACCTCGTCGACACACCGGGCGACCTCCTCCGGGCCCAGGTCGATCGCCACCCCGAGAGCCTCGAGGACGTCGGCCCCTCCGCTCTTCGATGACGCCGCACGATTACCGTGCTTGACCACGGGCACTCCGCAGGCGCTCACGACGAGGGCGGACATGGTGGAGATGTTCACCGTTCCCTGCCGGTCCCCGCCGGTCCCGACGATGTCGACGCAGGGCCGGGAGGTCGGCACGCGACGCGAGTAGTCGAGCATCGTGGAGGACAGGGCGTCCAGTTCCGGACCCGTGACACCCTTCATGTCGAGCGCGACCCCGAACGCCGCGATCTGCGCATCCGTCGCGAGGCCCTCCATGATCCGGGACATCGCCCAGCGGGCGTCCGCCGGTTCCAGGTCCTCACCCGCCGTGAGCGTGCCGAGTACCCCGGGCCAGGACCGGCCCTCGTCGAACGCTGCAGAACTCCCCACGTGTCCCGACCTCTCTCCCTGGATCCCGGCGGTCCGTCACCGTCCGACCGCACAGTGACAATCGTGCCACCAGCCGCGTCGTCGGTGCCCGCGGACTCCCGTCACGGGACCCGTTCCCCCAGCCGCAGAAGAGCCTGAGAAGGCCCTGATACCCCTGCACGGGGTGCGTCCCCTGACGGGTTACCGGGGAGTTCTAGGAACGACCTGCGAAAACGCTGTGGGGACACGCCGAAATCGGGGGTCCCTGCAGCCTCCGCCCACCTCAGGGGTCATACTTGGCCTCGTGACGAGCGCAGTGGATAACTCAGGATCGGCAATGGCTCAGCGCGTTCATTCGCTGAACCGGCCGAACATGGTCAGTGTGGGCACCATCATCTGGTTGTCCCAGGAGTTGATGTTCTTCGCGGGGCTGTTCGCGATGTACTTCGTCTCCAAGGCGAACTCGGGAGGTGACTGGCCCTCCTACCCGACGCACCTCAACGTCCCGTTCGCCCTGACTATCACGGCGATCCTCGTGGCGTCCTCGGTTACCTGTCAGATGGGCGTCTTCGCCGCCGAGCAGGGTGACGTCTTCGGTCTCCGTCGCTGGTACATCATCTCGGCCCTCATGGGCACGGTCTTCCTCATCGGTCAGGCCTACGAGTACGTCATGCTGTACCTCGAGGGCACCACGATCTCGTCCAGCGTCTACGGGTCCGTCTTCTTCATCACCACCGGTTTCCACGGCCTCCACGTGGCGGCCGGCGTCCTGGCGTTCGTCGTCCTCGTCATGCGGACGACCATGTCCCGGTTCACTCCCGCCCAGGCCACGGCGGCCATCGTCGTGTCGTACTACTGGCACTTCGTCGACGTGGTCTGGATCGGCCTCTTCGTCACCATCTACTTCATTCAGTAGTCAGCTGGCCGCAGGACGCTGCGTCCAGCAGGTCCCAACTCCAAAGGGAACTCATAATGAACTCACCTCACCCACCCGCTGCGGACACGCCGTCGCCGGAGCCCGCGGTGAATCCGGCTCGTCCGGCCTCGTCGAAGCGTCGCCGCAAGGCGACCGGCGCGCTCGTCATCGCCGCCGGTCTCCTCGGCGCCGGGGCCATCGCCACGGCCGTCGTTCCCGAGCCCCAGGTCGCGACCGCCCAGCAGGACCAGGCCGCGCTCATCGCCGAGGGCAAGTCGATCTACGACGTCGCGTGCATCACCTGCCACGGAATGAACCTGCAGGGTGTCGAGGACCGCGGGCCCTCGCTCGTCGGCACGGGCGCGGGCGCGACCTACTTTCAGGTGCACTCCGGTCGTATGCCGGCGGGCAACAACGAGGCCCAGGCCAAGCGCAAGAAACCGCGCTACAGCGAGCACCAGATCGTCGCGCTCGCGGCGTACGTCCACCTCTTCGGCGGCGGTCCCGAGATCGTCACCGATCCCGACGGGTCGATCGCCCAGGGGTCGCTGCGCGGTGCCTCGGGCGAGGCCCGCGCCGAGGAGATCGCGCGCGGTTCCGAGCTCTTCCGCCTCAACTGCGCCTCCTGCCACAACTTCACCGGTCGCGGCGGAGCGCTGTCGGCGGGCAAGTACGCCCCCATCCTCGACCCTGCCAACGAGCAGGAGATCTACCAGGCGATGCTCACCGGTCCGCAGAACATGCCCAAGTTCTCGGACCGTCAGCTCACGCCTGACGAGAAGAAGGACATCATCGCCTTCATCAAGGACACGGACTCCAAGGTCTCGCCCGGCGGCTACGCGCTCGGCGGACTCGGCCCCGTGACCGAAGGTGTGGCCATCTGGCTAGTCGGCATCGTCGCCCTCATCGGTGCGACCCTCTGGATCGGATCCCGTTCATGAGTGAGACCCCCAAGAACCCGTCCCCCGCGGACCTCGACCGGATGAGCGACGCCGAGCTCGTCCGGTTGGGAACCGAACTCGACGAGGTCGACGTCCGATTCCGCGAGAACCGGTGGCCGGACGGTGTCACCACGCGATCCGAGAAGCGTGCCGCACGAGTCGTCACCACCTGGTTCGCACTGTCCGCGGTCCTCGCGCTGGCCTTCGCCGTCATCTACATCGCCTGGCCCTGGGAGTACCGCGGCCAGGGCGAGGACGGCTACTGGCTCTACATGGTGTACACGCCCCTCCTCGGCCTGACGATCGGCCTGTCGATCCTCTTCCTGGGCTTCGGTGCGGTGCAGTTCACCAAGAAGTTCATCCCCGAGGAGATCTCGGTCCAGACCCGTCACGACGGCCCGTCGGAGGACATCGACCGCCGGACCCTCGTCGCCGGGCTCAACGACTCCTGGAAGACCTCGACCCTGGGTCGCCGCAAGGTCATGGGCGGCTTCCTCGGAGCGAGCGTCGCCCTCATCGGTCTGTCCGCGATCCTGCCGCTCGGTGGCATGGTCAAGAACCCGTGGCGCCGTGGGGAACTCACCATCGCCGGAGACGGCACCCTGCACACCACGGGGTGGACCCTCGCGTCCGACACCCGCCCGGACGGACTCCCGGCCGAGAAGGTGTACCTCGGTCGCGACACCGGCAAGGTCTACCCGGACGGCCATCCCCCCGCGGGAGAGGGGCGCCTCGAGCGCATCCACGTCGAGGACCTGGCGGCCGGTGGACTCGAGTCCGTGTTCCCGCTTCCCGCGAGCGCCCTGGGCGACTTCGAGGAGCACATGCACTCCATCCACGGCGTGCGCAACTCGGTCATGCTGATCCGTTTCCGCCCGGCGGACGCGGCCCGGGTGATCAAGCGCAAGGGCCAGGAGAACTTCAACTACGGCGACCTGTACGCCTACTCGAAGATCTGCACGCACCTCGCCTGCCCCACCTCACTGTACGAGCAGCAGACGCACCGCTTCCTCTGCCCGTGCCACCAGTCGCAGTTCGACGCGCTCGAGTACGCGAAGCCGGTCTTCGGCCCCGCCGCGCGCGCACTGCCGCAGTTGCCCATCGCGGTTGACAACGAGGGTTACCTCGTCGCCAACGGTGACTTCATCGAGCCGGTCGGACCTGCCTTCTGGGAGCGTCGTTCATGAGTAACAACACCAAAATCGCCGCGGTCGGCAATGCGCTCGACTCCCGGTACACCATGGCCAAGGGCATGCGCCGGCAGATCAACAAGGTCTTCCCCACGCACTGGTCGTTCCTCCTGGGCGAGATCGCCCTGTACAGCTTCGTGATCCTGCTGATCTCGGGCGTGTACCTCACCCTCTTCTTCGACCCGTCGATGTCGAAGGTGATCTACCAGGGCGCCTATGCCCCGCTCAACGGCATCGAGATCTCCCGGGCCTACGAGACCGCGCTCAACATCTCTTTCGAGGTGCGTGGCGGGCTCTTCGTCCGGCAGATCCACCACTGGGCGGCGCTGCTCTTCGTCGCCTCGATGGTGGTCCACATGATCCGCATCTTCTTCACCGGTGCGTTCCGTCGCCCGCGTGAGGCCAACTGGGTCATCGGCTGCGTCCTCCTGCTGCTGGGCATCGTCGAGGGCTTCCTCGGCTACGGCCTGCCGGACGACGTCCTGTCGGGCACCGGCCTCCGGATCACCTCCGGCATCATCGTCGGGCTCCCGGTGATCGGGACCTGGATGCACTGGATGATCTTCGGCGGGGACTTCCCCGGCGACCTCATGATCCCGCGCTTCTACGTCCTGCACGTGCTCATCATCCCCGCCATCATCCTGGCCCTGATCGCCGCGCACCTCGCGCTGGTCTGGTACCAGAAGCACACGCAGTTCCCCGGGCCGGGCCGCACGGAGAACAACGTCGTCGGCGTCCGGATCCTCCCGGTCTTCGCCGTCAAGTCCATCGCGTTCGGCGCCATCACGGTCGGCATGCTCATGCTCTTCTCGGGCCTGTTCACCATCAACGCGATATGGAACCTCGGGCCGTACAACCCATCCCACATCTCCGCCGGCTCGCAACCCGACTGGTACATGCTGTGGACCGAGGGCGGCGCCCGCGTGATGCCTGCGTGGGAGATCTACCTGGGCAACTACACCATCCCTGCCGTCCTCTGGGTGGCCGTGATGCTCGGCGCCATGGTCGCGGTGATGTTCCTGTACCCGTGGATCGAGGCCAAGCTCACCGGTGACACCGCGCACCACAACCTGCTCCAGCGTCCGCGCGACGTTCCGGTTCGTACCGCCGCCGGCGTCATGGCCATCACGTTCTACGTGATCCTGGTGTTGATGGGATCCAACGACCTCATCGCGTATCACTTCAACATCTCGCTGAACGCCACCACATGGGCGGGCCGGATCGGTCTGATCCTGCTGCCGCCGGTCATGTACTTCTTCACCTACCGTCTCTGCCTGGGTCTCCAGCGGGCCGACCGGGAGGTCCTGGAGCACGGGATCGAGACCGGCATCATCATGCGGATGCCGCAGGGCGAGTTCGTCGAGGTCCACCAGCCGCTGGGCGGAATGGACGAGCACGGTCACGCGGTTCCGCTCGAGTACGCGGGTGCCAAGGTGCCCACGAAGATGAACCAGCTCGGTGCGGCCGGCCGGCCCCCGCGGGGCGCACTCACCGCCGACCCCGTCGACGAGGTGCGTCATCTCGACGACGCCGATCACGGCAAGCACGACCGCGAGCACTCGATGCTCACCACGTTGCAGCAGGAGAACCGTACGCGTCGCCACGACGAGCACTGATCCACCGCTGACACCCGACCGCGGGCCGGAGCTCCGAGAGGAGTTCCG
>NZ_JAALED010000179.1:6140-13560 GCF_014145155.1 Dietzia sp. B19
GAGTGATCTTTCGGGAGCGGGTGATCTGTCGGGGGGTCGACGTCGCGGGCCGCGTGACACCGGCCTCACCCCGGCGCCTGGGACGTCCTCCTCATGGGACGGGTTGGGCCGGAGGCCCGTGGGACCACCCGGGAGGTGCGGTCACCGTGCCCGGCCACCCGCGAGAGGTGGCGGGCGCTCCGGTCACCGGGCGACCGGAGCGGGGTTCACCGGCAGCGGCTTCCCGGCCATGTCGGCCACGGCCCGGAAGGCCATGGTCATGCCCGACCCCAGGGGAACCCCGGGACCCGGGTATGCCTCACCGGACACCGACGCCGACGAGTTGCCGGCGGCGTAGAGGCCCGGGATCGGTGCACCGTCGGTACCCACCACGGCCCCGTTCGGGTCGATCACGGCACCACCCTTGGTGCCCAGGTCCCCCAGCACCAGGCGCACGGCGTGCAGACGATCGCCCCCCAGGGGCCGCAGGCATTCCTCGGCAGTGGAGGCGCCGAGGAAGAACCTCCCGTACGGATCCTCGCCCCGTCCGAAGTCGTCATCTCTGCCCTGCGCGGCATGGCCGTTGAACCGGGTGACGCTCTCGGCGAGGACGTCCGGATCGATACCGATGGCCTGGGCCAGCTCCCCGATCGTCGCTGCGGTGTGCCAGAGCCCGGCCGCCCGCAGCTGCTCGGGATCAGGGGCGGGGACGCAGATCGCCGGATACCCGCCCGCCTCCGAGTCATCGAAGACGAACCAGAACTCCTCGCCCGCTCCGTCGTCCATCCGGGCGTGCATGCGACGGCCCATCTGGTCGTACGGCAGGAGTTCGTTGGCGAAGCGACGACCTGCGCCGTCGACGATGATCCCGGAGCGGAAACCGAGGGTGAACGCCGCGTGCCCGTTGGGGAACAGTGTCGCCGGACACCACCATGACTGGTCCAGCAGGTCGAGTCTGGCCCCGACCTCGTCGAACATGCGGACGGCGTCCCCGGAACCGGTATCCGGGTGGGAGGCCGACCAGTCAGAGGTCGGCATCCGCTGCCACCGTCGACGCAACTCCGTCGACCGCTCGAATCCGCCCGCGGCGACGAGTACGCCCCGCCGTGCGCGAATCGACCGCAGGCCCGAGCCCTCTCGCACCTCGACCCCCACGACCCGCCCGTCGTCGTCGCGGATAAGTCGCTCCGCAGCCGTCGACAGCCAGAGCTCGGCCGCCTCCATGTCATCCAACGCCAGCACGAGCCGGGCGACCCAGGCGCGGCCGCCCTCCAACCTGGCGGTGTCCTCCGGGGAACCGAACTGATCCGACGGCACCGAGGAGCGGATATCTCCGGTGCGCTCACCCACCTCCTCCCCCTTGATGGGCTTGGGGTAGATGCTTCGACCCACCTCCTGGCGTCCGGGTGCGTCGAAGTAGTCGGGGAACGCCTGGAATCTCGTGGGGATTCCCAGTGTGTCCTGGAGAAAGTCGACGACCATCGGCCCGGTGTTCAGGTACGCGTCCTGTAGGTCGTGGTCGGTCCGGTCGCCCACGACGGCGCGGAAGTAGGTGCGGCCCGTGTCCACCGAGTCCTCCAGCCCGTCGCGGGCGAGGACGGCGTTGCCGGGCAACCACACCGCGCCGCCCGAGTACGCGGAGGTGCCCCCGAAACGGTCCGTCTTCTCGAGGAGGCAGGTGGACAGCCCCCGCGAGGCCGCCGCGGCCGCGCCGAAGAGCGCCGCGACGCCCGATCCCACCACAATCACATCGAACTCTGCATCGAACGTGCCGGCCTGCGTCGTCACGGGCTCTCCTCATCTCGTCGTCACGGGCACACGGCCCGGACACCGGCCGTGGGCCGACGCCTACTAGAACACGTTCTACACTAGCGGCCCGGCGCGTTTCCGTGGCCCGACCGGCGGGTTTCGTGACTCCTCCACGTCGTGCGGGCATGATCGCGGTGTGACGCGCAACGAGGTCGAACACACCGAGGACGGTCGCTACATCGTGGTCAGGGGGAGGCGATGGAGGGCCACCGATCCGTCGATCCCGGACACGCTCAGGACCGAACTCGTCTCCGCGCTCATGACCGGCCGCCGGCTCGTGAAGTCCGAGGGTGACGCCGCGCGGGTGATGGTGCACGACGCCAAGACCGCGCTGGGCGAGCGCGGCGACCCCTGGTGGGATCCGACCGAGGAGGGGACGCGGAACCGGTTGGCCGCGACGATCCGAACGCTGCTCCGCTCCCGCGGCGAGGGCTCGATCTGCCCCAGCGACGCCGCCCGCACGGTGGGCGGCGAACAGTGGCGCGAGCTCATGGACACCGCCCGACAGGTCGCCCTGGATCTCCGAGCGGACGGCGTCGTCGCCATCACGCAACGTGGCCGGGTCGTCTCCGGAGCCGACATCCGAGGCCCGATCCGCATCGTGGCGGCGGACGCGCTCGACTTCCGGCCACCGACGGACGGCAGCGTGGCACGGGACTGAAGCTACCAGCCGGTAACCCCCGCCATGTCGCGGTTCGCGGCCTTGTACGATCACTTCTGGTAGGAGACATTCACCAGATCGCCCCGTCCCCCTCTCACGGCGGGTCGTCCAATGGAAAGGCATACACCCTTGCGTCGCACAGTGTTCAACGAAGACCACGAGGCCTTCCGCCAGACCATCCGCGCCTTCATCGAGTCCGAGGTGTCCCCCCATTTCCAGGAGTGGTTCGACGCGGGCATCGTGCCGCGCGAGTTCTACTACAAGCTCGCCGATCTCGGGGTCTTCGGCATCAACGTCGACGAGGAGTACGGCGGCGCCGGGATCAACTCGCACAAGTTCGAGGCCATCCAGTCCGAGGAGACCGCCCGGGCGGGCGTGAACTTCGGTGGATCGGGCGTTCACGTCCTGCTGGGCCTGCCCTACATCAAGGCCCTGGCGACCGAGGAGCAGAAGCAGCGTTATCTGCCCAAGTTCGTCTCCGGCGAGGAGATGTGGGCGCTGGCCATGACCGAGCCGGGCACCGGCTCGGACCTCGCCGGCATGAAGAGCACCGCCAAGCTCTCCGAGGACGGCACCCACTACGTCCTCAACGGTGCCAAGACGTTCATCACCGGCGGTGTCCACGCCGACCGCGTGATCGTCTGCGCCCGGACCGCTCCCCCGCGCGAGGACGACCGTCGCTTCGGCATCTCCCTCCTGGCCGTCGACACCAAGCTCGCGGGTTACTCCGTGGGACGCAAGCTCGACAAGGTCGGTCTGCGCACCTCCGATACCGCGGAGCTGGCCTTCAGCGACGTCAAGGTCCCTGTCGAGGACCTGCTCGGCGAGGAGAACCGTGGTTTCTACTACCTCGGCCAGAACCTGCCGTCCGAGCGCTGGGGAATCGCGTACGGCGCCTACGCCCAGGCCGCGGCCGCGGTGCGCTTCGCCAAGGAGTACACCCAGCAGCGCACGGTCTTCGGCAAGGAGGTCGCCTCGTTCCAGAACACCAAGTTCGAACTCGCCGCCTGCCAGGCCAAGGTCGACGCGGCGCAGGCCGTCGCCGACCGCGCGCTCGAGGCACTCGACGAGGGAGAGCTGACCGCGGCCGAGGCCGCATCGGCCAAGCTGTTCTGCACCGAGATCGCGGCCGAGGTCATCGACCGTTGCCTGCAGCTGCACGGCGGATACGGGTTCATCAACGAGTACCCGATCGCCCGCCTGTACACGGACAACCGGGTCAACCGGATCTACGGCGGGACCAACGAGGTCATGAAGACCATCATCGCCAAGGACATGGGACTGTAGTCCCCCACCGGGCCTGATCCGGGCCGGGACCTGCGCGCCGCGCGGGTCCCGGCCCGAGCTCGTTCCCGGGTGATGCCCCCGACGTCGGAGACGCCACGACCGCGGGTTGCCGACATGAGTCCCGGCTTCGGGCGGTGATCCGTGAACAAACGAGGCCCCCACCGCGTCTCGCGGTGGGGGCCTCGTGGGGTCTGACCGTCGGTCAGTGCTTCTCGCGGCCCCAGTGGTACTCGAAGACCAGGGCACAGGCGGTGATGATCAGCGCGGTCGCGCCACCGAGCAGCACCCACCAGTTCCAGAACGCCGCGCCGAAACCGATGATGAGGATCGAGAAGGCGATGAAGAACGGCCAGAAGCTGTGCGGGCTGAAGAACCCGAGCTCGCCGGCGCCGTCGGAGATCTCCGCCTCCTCGTAGTCCTCGGGAAGCGTGCTGATGCGCCGCGCCACGAAGCGGAGGTACCCACCGATCAGCAGGCACAGCCCGGCGGAGAGCACGAGGGAGGTGGAGCCCACCCACTCAATCCCGGTGCGCGAGGTGCCCGTGAGGTAGGTGTACGCGATGGCCATGATGGCGAGGAAGACCACCAGTCCGTCGAAGATTCTTACTGTTGCGTTCATCGTGCAGGAGCCCTTCGCGTGATACCGGGAGACGTCAGTTAGCGGATGCGTTCTCGATGATGTTGTTCTGGTCGCGGGTATCGCTGCGGCCGGTCTTGAACGGTGCCGTGGACGTGGAGTAGGGCTCCTCGCCGATCGACGCCAGCGCCTCCGCGTTGGACGCGGTCGGGTTGTCCTGGCGGAACTCGATGTACTCCGCGAAGGCCTCCGGCGACACCGCCCTGAGCTCGAAATTCATCATCGCGTGGTACGCGCCGCACATCTCGGCACACCGTCCGACGAAGGCACCCTCACGCTCGATCTCCGCGATCTGGAACATGCTCAGCTGCTGGTTCTGGCCGGGGTGCGGCATGACGTCCAGCTTGTAGATGAACTCGGGGATCCAGAAGGAATGGATCACGTCGGCCGCCGCGAGGCGGAACTCGACGCGGGTTCCGGTCGGCAGTACGAGTACCGGGACCTCTTCCGAGGTGCCGACGGTCTCGATGTTGTTGAAGTGGAGGTACGACTTGTCCTCGGCGAGGCGACCATGGATCGGACCACCGGCGGCGGGCTCGCCGTCGTGACCGAGTGCCATGCGCTGCTCCTCCGAGAGGACGCCGGCCTCCTCGGCCGCACGCTGGGCCTCCTCGTTGGTGCCGTCCTCGATGGACACACCCGCGACGTCGACCTTGTTGTACCCGAACTTCCAGTTCCACTGGAACGCGGTGACGTCGACCTTGACGCCGACCTCTTCCTCCGGCCGGAGGTCGAGGACCTTGTTCTGCGTGATGACGGTGAAGTAGAAGAGCACCGAGATGATCACGAACGGCACCGCCGTGTAGACCAGCTCGAGCGGCACGTTGTACGCGGTCTGACGCGGGAACTCGCCGTCGTCGTTCTTCCTCTTGCGGTGGAAGGCCATGGTCCAGAAGATGAGGCCCCACACGAAGAACCCGACGACAAGCGAGGTGATGACGGTGATAGTCCAGAACTCCCTGATGGCGATGCCCTCGGGCGTGATCCCGTTGGGGAACCCGAAGTTCATGGTCTGGTTCCACCATTTGTTGTCGGTGTGGAGGCTGCAACCGGACAAAATCAAGCCCAATGTGCCGAGCGACACCGCGAGTGCAGCCCTGCGCGTCCGACGACGCCCGTCACGCTGTTCCACCATCACGCCTTCCTGATCAGCGGCACCGACCACGTGGCCGGGACACTTAGGAATCGTAGACCACGGCTCTCAGTTTGGAAGCCGCGGGTCCCGGCATTTCACCGAACCCACCCCTCCGCCGTCCGGCGCGGCGGGCGGGAGCCCCGGGACCAGTAGTATTCGAACCCATCGTGGCCCGCAGACGCGGGTTCTCCCCCACCCCCGACGACGATCGACGAGGTACCCGACGAATGTGTGGCCTGCTTGGTCTGCTCACCCCCGACGGCTCCGCCCGCGCCCAGGAATCGAGGGTTCTGGGCGCGATGGGGTGCCAGCGTCACCGCGGTCCGGACGAGGTGGGGACCTGGGTCGACGACGACCTGGCGTTCGGCTTCAACCGTCTGTCGATCATCGACATCGCGCATTCGCATCAGCCGCTGCGCTGGGGTCCGCCCGAGGCCCCCGACCGCTACGCCCTGACGTTCAACGGGGAGATCTACAACTACGTCGAACTCCGTGCGCAGCTGCGTGAGGAGTTCGGTGCCGAGTTCCGGACCGAGGGCGACGGGGAGCCGATCGTGGTGGCGTTCCACCACTGGGGCCCCGCCGCCGTCCGCCGGCTCCGCGGGATGTTCGCCTTCGCGATCTGGGACACCGTCGAACGCACCCTCTTCGTGGCCCGCGACCCCTTCGGGATCAAGCCCCTCTACATGGCGACCGGTCCCGGGGGCACCGCGTTCGCGAGCGAGAAGAAGTCGATCACCGAACTGATCGACCTCCTCGCCGTCGACACCTCTCTCGACACCCGCGCCCTACAGCACTACGTCACCCTCCAGTACGTCCCCGAGGACGAGACGCTGACCCGCGGTGTCCGCCGCCTGGAATCCGGTTGCCACGCGACCCTCTCCCCCGGCGCCGCTCCGGTGATCGAGCGCTTCTTCGAGCCGACCTTCCCCGTGGTCCCTGTCGCCGACGGCGATTCCGAGCGCCGCTACGAGGAGATCGCCGTGGCCCTCGAGGACTCCGTGGCCAAGCACATGCGCGCCGACGTCACCGTGGGTTCGTTCCTGTCCGGCGGCATCGACTCCACCGCCATCGCCGCGCTCGCCCGGCGTCACAACGAGAACCTCCTCACCTTCACCACGGGGTTCGAGCGGGAGGGTTACTCGGAGGTGGACGTGGCCGCCGAGTCCGCCGCGGCGATCGGTGTGGAACACATCGTCAAGGTGGTCTCGCCCGAGGAGTTCGCCGCCGCGATCCCCGAGATCATCTGGTACCTCGACGAGCCGGTCGCCGATCCGGCCCTGGTCCCGCTGTACTTCGTCGCCCGCGAGGCCCGCAAGCACGTCAAGGTGGTCCTGTCCGGCGAGGGCGCGGATGAGCTCTTCGGCGGATACACCATCTACAAGGAGCCGCTCTCGCTCGCACCGTTCGAGAAGATCCCCGGTGGCCTGCGCCGCGCACTGGGAAGGGTGAGCACGCGGATCCCCGAGGGCACCCGTGGAAAGAGCCTGCTGCATCGCGGATCCATGAGTCTCGAGGACCGCTACTACGGCAACGCGCGCTCGTTCTCCGAGGACCAGGTCCGCTCGGTCCTCACCGACTACCGTCCCGAGTGGAGCCACCAGGACGTGACGGCTCCGATCTACGAGCGCTCCCGCGGGTGGGACCCTGTCGCCCGGATGCAGCACCTGGACCTGTTCACGTGGCTCCGCGGGGACATCCTGGTCAAGGCGGACCGGGTCACCATGGCCAACTCACTCGAGCTGCGCGTGCCGTTCCTCGACCGCGAGGTCTACGAGGTCGCCTCCCGCCTGCCGTACACGGAGAAGGTCGCTCACGGGACCACCAAGTACGCGCTCCGCAAGGCGCTCGAGCGGATCGTGCCGGCGCACGTGCTGCACCGGAAGAAGCTCGGCTTCCCGGTTCCGACCCG
>NZ_JAALED010000179.1:13608-16955 GCF_014145155.1 Dietzia sp. B19
CTGCACGACTGGGCGCGGGCGCAGGTCCTGGCCTCGGGCACCGACGAGTTCGTGGACAAGGCCGCCGTGATGCGCATGCTCGACGAGCACCGCCGTGGCGAGTCCGACCACAGCCGCCGGATCTGGACGATGCTGTGCTTCATGATCTGGCACGGCATCTTCGTGGAGGGGCGCATCACCCCGGACATCGAGCAGCGGGACTACCCCGTGCGCCTCTAGCCCGACCCGGCCCCGCCGCCAGCCGGATCCGAACTCGGGCCCCCGCGGGCCCGACCCATCGAGAAGAGCGTTCCGCACACACCCTCTCGGGGAATGCGTGCGGAACGCTCTTCTCGTCGGGGGTCGGTCGCTGGCCGGTCGGTGGTCGTCGGCACGGCGGTGAGCGCCCCGGGCGGGATCAGGCGGGCAGCAGCGCCGCGAGCTCCTCGGCGGCCTCGTCCCCGTAGGCCGCGGCGAGTCGCCGGCGCGCGGCGGCGGGGTCGATGCTCCACTCCTGGGTGCCGGTGGTCTCCAGCACGTGGGTCGCGATGAGAGCACCGAACTGGGCCGAACGCTCCAGCGAGAGGCCGTCGACCACACCGGTGAGGAATCCGGCGCGGAACGCGTCGCCGACGCCCGTGGGGTCGAGCAGGTTGTCCGAGGGCACGATGCCCACCTCGAGGGGCTCGGCGCCCTTCTCCACGATCACCACGCTCTTTCCTCCGCGGGTGGTGATGCGGGTACCGACCTTGTCGTCCAGCTCCTCGGCCGTCCACCCGGTCTTGTTCAGCAGGAGTTCGTACTCGTACTCGTTGGTGAACAGGTACCGGGCGCCGTCGACCAGCGCTGCGGCCGCCTCACCGTCGAGGAACGCCAGCTGCTGGGAGGGGTCGGCCGCGAAGTCGAGCCCGAGCTCGCGGCACTCCGCCGTGTGGGAGTTCATCGCGGTCGGGTCGTTGGCGCCGATGAGCACGATCTCGGGCCGACCGATGCGGTCGACCAGGCGGGCCAGGGAGATGGTGGCCGCCTCACCCATCGCGCCGGGGTAGAACGAGGCGAGCTGGGCCATGTCCGAGTCGGTGGTGCACACGAACCGTGCGGTGTGCAGGGCGGAGCTGATGTGGACCGCCGAGGTGTCCACGCCGTGCCTCTCCAGCCAGTCGCGGTACTCGGCGAAGTCCTCACCCGCGGCGCCCACCAGATGGGGACGACGGCCGAGCACGCCGAGCGCGAACGCGATGTTGCCACCCACTCCGCCGCGGCGGATCTGGAGGGAGTCCACCAGGAAGCTCAGCGACACGTGGGCGAGCTGGTCCGGCAGGAGCTGCTCGGAGAACCGACCCGAGAAGGTCATGAGGTGGTCGGTGGCGATGGAACCCGTGATGACTACTGACATGCTCCAGACAGTAGACGACCCGGGCCGACCAGCGATCGGCCCGGGTCGTCAGTGCCCGGCTGGACTCAGTTGAACGAGTCGCCGCAGGCGCACGAGCCGGTGGCCTGGGGGTTGTCGATGGTGAAGCCCTGCTTCTCGATGGTGTCGACGAAGTCGATCGACGCACCGGTCAGGTAGGGCACGCTCATCCGGTCGACGGCGAGCTTGATGCCACCGAAGTCGTCCACGACGTCGCCGTCGAGCGAGCGGTCGTCGAAGAAGAGCTGGTACCGCAGGCCGGCACAACCACCGGGCTGGACGGCGATGCGCAGGGCCAGATCGTCGCGACCTTCCTGGTCGAGGAGTGCCTTGGCCTTCGAGGCGGCGGCGTCGGTGAGCAGCACACCGGTGGCGGTGGTCTCCGTGGCGGTGTTCTCCGCAGTGGTCATGTCGGTTCTCCTTGCGATCCGAGAGGGTCTTCGGTGGCGTCCTACGGTGGTGCAACGCCCACCGGGGAGCTCTCTATTCCCCGGACGCCGCGTCGCCTGACACGATACGCCTGCGAGGAGTGACGGGTGAATGTCCTCGGCGGGGATCGATCGCCTAGCCTGGGTATGTGAAGTTGCGCGCATTCGGCTCCAGTAAAGACGACCCCGGCAAGGGCTCCGCAGGTACCGACACCGGGCCGGAGTCCTCCCCGGGCACGGATCCGGGGCCTGCAGGGGACGCCCGTCGGCCCGCGGGCAAGGGCAAGCCCACCCCCAAGCGGCGGGACCAGGAGCGCGCGCGCGGCCTGCGGACGGGTCCCGTCACGGCGCCGGTCACCCGTAAGGAGGCCAAGGAGCGCCGGAAGGCCGCCGAGGCCAGCATGACCAAGGACGAGCGCAAGGCCGCCCGGGCCGAGCAGCGTACCGCCCGTGAGGAGCGCCGCCAGCTCATGATGGCCGGCGACGACCGTTACGTGCTCTCGCGGGACCGCGGCGAGGTCCGTCGCTTCGCCCGCGACTGGGTGGACACCCACCGGCGCCTGATCAACTTCTTCATGCCGCTCGCGCTGTTCGTGATCATCTTCCAGCTGATCCCCAACCCGGAACTGATGTTCTACAGCCAGAACCTGTTCCTCATCCTGATCGTCGTGGTGGTGGTGGACGGAATCCTCCTCGGACGCAAGGTCAACAGTGTCGTCCGCGAGCGGTTCCCGGACACCGAGGACACCGGGTTCGGCATGGGCTGGTACGCGGTGATGCGGGCGACGCAGCCGCGGATGCTCCGCACCCCGCGCCCCCGGGTACGCCCGGGCGACTCCATCTGACCTGATCACCATCTGGCCTGATCACCATCTGACCTGCTCGGCAGCTGACCTGACCGACAGCTGACCTGACCGACGATCCACGGAAGGGCCCGGAACGCCATGCGCCTGCTCGTCCTCGGCGGCACCCGCTCGGGCAAGTCCGCCCACGCCGAATCGGTGGCCGAGGCCACCGGCGCGGACGTGGTGTACGTGGCCACCGCGCGACCGGACCACGACGACGCCGAGATGACCGCCAGGATCGCCGCGCACCGGGACCGCAGGCCCGCCGAATGGTCCACCGAGGAGACCGACGAGATCCCGCGGGTACTCGCCGATCACCCGGCCGACACGGTCCTCGTCGACGATCTCGGGGGTTGGCTCACCCGCCGGATGGACGCCACCCTCGGGTGGACTGACGGCGGGGCGGCCGTGTCCGATGAGGTCGACGCGCTGGTCTCGGCGGTCGCCGCCCACCCCGGTTCGCTCGTCCTGGTCTCCCCCGAGGTCGGCCTGGGGGTCGTGCCCGACACCCTCTCCGGCCGTCTGTTCTCCGATCTGGTCGGTTCGCTCAACCGGCGGTTGGCCGAGGTGTGTGACTCGGCCGTCCTCGTCGTCGCGGGCAGGGTCCTCCCCCTCTCCTCCCCCGGGGCCCCCGCCGCGGCGGACCGCTCCCCCGGTCACCCCGCCTCACCGGCTCCGGCC
>NZ_JAALED010000018.1:0-15777 GCF_014145155.1 Dietzia sp. B19
CAGACGCCGGGCCCGGTGTCGAGAGCGCCCGGCGGGAGCCGGTCGGCCTCGATCGCGGTGTCGGGGGCGCGGAGTTGGCGATCACCGCGGTCGCCTGCCGGCTGCCCGGCGGGGTCGCCACCCCGGACGAGATGTGGCAGGTGCTCAGCGAGGGCCGCGACCTGGTGGGGGACTTCCCCACCGACAGGGGATGGAATCTCGGTCTGTACAACGAGGACCCGGACGTGTCCGGCACCTTCTATACCCGCGGCGGCGGCTTCCTTGAGGACTCGGCGATGTTCGACGCCGAGTTCTTCGGGGTGTCGCCCAGAGAGGCGGTCACGATCGACCCCCAGCAGAGGCTGCTCCTCGAGACCGCGTGGGAGGTCATCGAGTCGTCCGGGTACTCACCGAATGAACTCCGCGGTTCCCGTACCGGGGTGTACATCGGTGCGAGCTACAACGACTACGGTTCCCGCCCGGTCGCTCCCGGGAGCGAACACGAGGGCTACCTCGCGCTGGGGAGCGCCAGCAGCGTGGCATCCGGGCGGCTCTCGTACACCTTCGGACTCGAGGGACCGGCCGTGACGGTGGACACGGCCTGCTCGTCCTCACTGGTGGCGCTCCAGCTGGCGTGTACCGCGTTGGCGACGGGCTCGTGCGATCGGGCGTTGGTGGGTGGTGCCGCGATCATGAGCACGCTCACCACGTTCGTCGAGTTCAGCAGACAGCGGGCGATGTCACCGGACGGCAGATGCAAGGCGTTCGGCGCCGCAGCGGACGGCGCGGGCTGGGCCGAGGGCGTCGGGATGGTCATGGTCGAGCCACTCGAGACCGCGCGGGCGGCCGGTCGCCCGGTACTGGCGGTGGTCAAGGGGATCGCGGCGAACCAGGACGGTGCCTCGAACGGGCTGACGGCACCGAGCGGTATCGCGCAGCAGAGGGTGATCCACGAGGCGCTTCGTGACGCCGGGGCGGAGGCCGGGGAGGTCGACCTGATCGAGGCCCATGGCACCGGAACGCAGCTGGGCGACCCGATAGAGGCGGAGGCGCTCACCGCCGTGTACGGGGCCGGCCGGGACGAGCCGTTGTGGCTCGGGTCCCTCAAGTCGAACACCGGGCACACCCAGGCTGCCGCGGGGATACTGGCGTTGATCAAGGTCGTCCTCGCGCTGCGTCACGACTGGATGCCCGCCACGTTGCACGCGGACAGCCCCAGCGATTTCATCGACTGGGACAGCACGCCGCTGAGCCTGACCGGTGAGGGTCGACGGTGGCCGCGCCACGGCCGACGGCTGGCGGGTGTGTCCGCCTTCGGTATCTCGGGCACCAATGTGCACGTGATCGTGGGTGATCCGGGGGAGGGGGTCTCGGGGGACGGGTCGACCGGATCCCCGACCACCCAGGCTCCGACCACCCAGGCTGCTACCACCCAGGATCCGACGAGCGCTGGGATGCCCGCCGGGTTGGTGCCGGTACCCGTCGTGGCGCGGTCCCGGGCGCACCTCGTCGAGACCGTCGGGGCGTTGGCCAGGACGACCCGGGGCGCCGATCTGGCCGAACTGGGTGCAGTGGCCAGGGGATTCGGTCGCCGCGCCCACCTGGGCGGCACGCGAGTGCTCCTCCTGCTCGATGAGGACACGGACCTCGTCGAGGTCGCCCGTGCAGTGTCCGCGGGGGAACCACATGACGCGGTGATCGCGGGGTCGGGAGCGGCGGCCACAGACGAGGCGGCCACGTGCTGGGTGTTCAGCGGACAGGGCTCGCAGTGCCCCGGGATGGGGACCGACCTGATGGCCACGGTCCCACGGTTCGCGGAGTCGATGGGCGCCGTGCTCGAGGCGTTCGACGGTCTGCTGGACTTCGACCTGGCCGAGACGATGCGGACCGGGGAGGGTCTCGATCGCACCGAACGCTCGCAACCCGCGATCTTCGCGGTGCAGGTCGCACTGGCCCGCACGTTGCTGGCCACCGGGGTGAAGCCGGCGTCGATGATCGGTCACTCGATCGGCGAGTACGCGGCGCTGCACATCGCCGGCGTGCTCGATCTGCAGGAGGCCTGTCGGTTGGTGGCGGCCCGGGGTCGACTGATGGGTGAACTGCCCGTCGGCGGTGCCATGTGCGCGGTCCGGGCCGGCCGCGAGGACCTCGCCGACCTGCTGGGCGACGAGGTCGTGGTGGCGGTGGAGAACTCCGAGCGGTCGCTCGTGATCTCCGGTCCGTCCGACGAGGTCGACCGGGTCGCCGGTCAGCTCTCGGAGCGGGGCGTGCGGGTCCGCCGACTCGCGGTGAGCCACGCCTTCCACAGTCCGCTGATGGAGCCCATGCTCGCCGAGTTCCGTGACTCCTGCGCGGACGTCGGGCGGACGGCCCCGATCGTCCCGGTGATCTCCACCGTCACGGGTGAGCCGATGGAGTCGGTGGACGGCGACTACCTGGTCCGGCAGGTCCGGGAACCGGTGATCTTCGCCCGCGCGGTGGAAAGCGCCCGCGCCGGCGGCGCGGACGTCTTCCTGGAGATCGGCCCGCGCTCCGTGCTCAGTTCCCAGATAATGGCCGTCCTGGACGATTCCGACGTCGCGATCGGTCCGGTCCAGCGGGAGGACCGGTCAGGGGCGGAGGCGCTGCTCGCCGGGATGGGGATGGCGTGGGTCGCCGGTGCCCCGGTCGACTTCACCGAGTGGTGGGGGCACGGGGAGGTGCGGGTCCCGCCCGTGTCACCCTTCGATCGTCGACGGTACTGGCTGGATGCCGAGGCGTCGGCGGCCGCGGGCGCCGGTGGCCTGGGCCTCGAGGACACCGGGGCCCAGCTGCTCCGCGCACGGATCGACGTGGAGGACCGGATCCTGCTGACCGGATCGTTGAGCGCGCATGACACCCCGTGGAGCGTCGAGCACGTGGTCCGCGGGCGATCCATCGTCCCGGGCACCGCGATGCTCGAGCTGGCCCTGGAGGCGGGCCGTGTCGTGGGCAGGTCCCGGGTGGACGAACTGGTCGTTCTGGCACCTCTGGAGATGCCGTCGGTCGGTGGGGTGTCGATCCGGGTGGTGCTCACCGAGAGCGGCGACGGCTATCGACTCGAGATCTCCTCGACACCCGGCGGGGAGCAGCAGTGGCGGGTGCACGCGGTCGGAGCGCTCTCCGCGGGGACCGGCACGGGTGTCGGTCTCGTTCCCGAGATCACGTTCGCGCAGGTCGACGGCCTGTACGAGCGCATGTCGGAGGGGGGGTTCGACTACGGGACGAGTTATCGCGGTCTCGAGGCCATCGCCCGGACCGGGGACGGGGCCGTGGCGGGCCGGGCCGTGCTGCCCGACACCGTGTCGGACGACCACATGGTCATTCATCCGGCCCTGCTCGATGCCGGTCTGCACACACTGGCCTTCGTCGACCTCGAGGGACTCGGTGAGGGCCTCGTCCCCTTCGCCTTCGAGGACGTCGAGATCGGAGAGACCGACCGTTCCCTCACCGCGCTGCTGACGGTCACCGGGGACGACCGGGTGTCGGTCCGTCTCTACGACTCCTCCGGTGTCCTCTGCGGGCGGATCGGCGGGCTGAGGCTGCGCCCGGCCGACGCCCTCGATTCGCGGGTCCGGATCGCCGGATCGGTGGAGTCGTGGGTCGATCACACACCGGTCGCCCGCTCCCGGCGGCCCGCACCCGTGATGGTCGATCCTGCGGACCCGGGATCCGGACCGCGGGAGGGCGACCGGGTCCTGCGACTCACCCCGACCAGCTCGGACCCGGTTCGCGTGGAGGAGTCCGCGCGGTCGTCGATCGCGGAGCTGCTCCCGTGGGTGCAGTGGGCGGCCCGATCGGACGGCTCGTCGCGGCTGGTGGTCGTCACCACCGACGCCGCGGGCGACCGCCCGGATCTCGGGCACGCCGCCGCTACCGGGCTCGTCCGGACGGCGCAGAGCGAGCACCCCGGGAGGTTCGCAATCGTCCACGCGCAGGGCGACATCGCCGGGGAGCACTGGCCCGACCTGCTCGAACTGACGATGACCGAGCCCGAGATCCGCGTGGACGAGCGGGGGGCGACACGCGTCAGACGCGTCCACCGCGAGTGGATGGAGCCCCGCGCCACGTCTGTCGACCCCGCGCCCGGCGGTCCGGTGACCACCGTGGTCACGGGGGCCTCCGGGGTCCTGGGTCGGTCGCTTGCCGAGCACCTGGGACGCACCGGACAGACGGATTCCCTCCTCCTGTTGTCCCGTCGGGGTCGTACTCCCGAACTGGAGGACGTGGAGCGGGCCATGACCGGGATCGGGGTCCACACCGAGCTGATCGCCTGTGACGTGGCCGATCCCGACCAGGTGTCGAAGGTCTTCGCCGACGCCTCGGCGAACGGTCGGCCGGTGACGGATGTGGTCCACGCCGCCGGTGTCCTCGACGACGCGATAGTCACCGAACTCGATCCCGGGCGGTTCGACCGGGTGCTGCGGACGAAACTGGGTGGGGCGTCGAACGTGTGCAGCGCGATCGATCCGGCCCGCGCCCGATCCGTGGTGTTCTTCTCCTCGGTCGCCGGCGTGTTCGGCGGCTCGGGCCAGGGGAGCTACGCCGCGGCGAACGTCGGTCTCGACGCGCTCGCGCGGACCTGGACGGGGCAGGGGCTGCCGGTCCAGTCGATGGACTGGGGGGTCTGGGAGCAGACGTCCGCGATGACCGCCCAGATCAGCGAGGCCGGCGCGACACGTGTGGCGCGGTCGGGGATTGAGGTGATGACGAACGACCGGGCGCTGGCGTTGTTCGACGAGCTGCGGTCCGCCGATCGCGCGAACGTGATCGCTGCGGACTTCGACGTCGCGCGACTGGCGGAACTCATGGGTGAGGGCGGTCTGCCGAGGGCGTTGGCCGATTTGGTGGAGGACCGGTCACGACCAGGCGTGGAGGTGAGGGCGTCTCTCCGTGACGAACTCTCCGCCGTCGACGCGGTCGAGCGGACGGAGCTGCTCCTGAGGCTCGTGCGTCAGACCGCCGCGCGGGTGATCGGACTGGAGCCCTCCGCTCTGCCGGTGGACGACGGTCTCCTGGACGCCGGTTTCGATTCCCTCACCGCCGTCGAACTGCGCAACCAACTCGCGGCCCGGGCCGAGGTGGCTCTTCCCGCGACCCTGTTGTTCGACTACCCGAGTGTCCGGTCCATCACCACCCACCTCGAGGAGGTCATCGGGGTGGAGACGCTGGTCGGATCCGGGGAGGTCACGGAGGTCGACCTCGACATCGACACCGCCATCGGGGCGTTGGAGCTCTGGCTCGCCGGAGAACCGACGGGGGTGGACGACGCCCGCCGGGGAAGGATCGCCGGGCTCGTCACGAGCCTCGACAGGGCGCTCGGTGGAGACGGTTCGGACGACGAACTGTTCGACCTCATCGAGCAGCAACTCGGGGAGTGAGTGCCGCCCGCTGAGGATGGTCGCTCGACAGCGGAGCGACCCTCCTCAGCGGGGCGGAGCCGGAAGCCACACGGCGGTACCGACCACTCCGTCTCGTACGGACCAGCGACCGTGGAGGGTCTGGACGCGCCGGCCGCCCACCACCGGGCCTTCCACCAGCAGGCGGGCATGGAGACCGCCGTCGGACTCCAGGACGATCTCGGCCTCGTCGAAGTCGAGCCACGTCCTCATCAGCGGGTACCAGACCTTGTACACGCTCTCCTTCGCGCTGAACAGCACGCGGTCGGCGTTCTCGGTCGGCACCCGGCTCAGACCCCTGATCTCGCCGGGTAGTGCGATCGTGTCCACGACGCCATCGGGTAGGGCGGCATCGATCTCGGCGTCGATGCCCAGACCGGCCAGATCCTCGGCGCGGGCCACCGCGGCCGCGCGCAGGCGATCACAGTGGGTCATCGAACCCACGATGCCCGGAGGCCACCGGGGGGCACCGCGTTCCGCCGGGACCATGGACGGGCGCTCGTGCCCCACCTGCGCGAGCGCCAGGCGGGCGCAGTGTCGCACCGTCGTGAACTCGGCCCGGCGTTTCGGCACGGCTCGGACCAGATGCGCGATCTCGTCGGGGAACAGCACCTCGTCCTCGGGGACATTGCCCGTGAACTGTGCAGTGCGCACGGTCGAGGGCAGGAGGAGGTCGAACATGTCGACCATCACGTCCGGCCGGTCAGGATGGTGACGGGACCGGGGCTGTCGGGCCGCTGCTTCCACTCCCGCGGATAACCGACCGACACCTCGTCGAACCGGACCCCGTCGATGTAACTGCGTCGCCGGATGTGGAGGTGTCCGTACACCATTGACCTGACCGGGAACTCCCGGTGCCAGGACGCGGTGAGGCTGGTGCCACACCATGGTGCGATTCCCTGGAAGTAGACGGAATCGACGGGTCGTTGGACGAGCGGGTAGTGGTTGACGAGAATGTACGGGACGTCGGGGTCGGACTGGGTCCGCAGGCGCTGGTAGGTGTCCTCGACACGGTCGCGGCACCATCGGCCGATATCCGGGTACGGGTCGCACTGCAGGAGCGCCACGTCCGTGAGCGGCAACTCCTCCGCTCCGTCCCGAGGCCGGAACGAATGGTCGTAGAGCGTCATCATCGAGGCGATGCGCACGGGTCCCTCGGCGGACTCGAACACCGGGTAGTCGTCCTCCGGGGTCACCACGCCCACCTCGCGGAGCGACCGCACCAGGTGCTCGTAGCGCGCGACCCCGCCGAGGCGGCACTCGTCGTGGGGGGAGGTCCACAGCTCGTGGTTGCCCGGGCACCAGATCACCCGGTCGAACCTCTCCCGCAACGTCCGCAGGGTCTCGATCACCGCGTCCGCCGTCTCGCACACGTCACCCGCGACGATGAGTTGGTCCCCGTCGGACGAGGGGACCAGCCGCTCCAGGAACCGTCTGTTCTCGGGATGGTTGATGTGCAGGTCGCTGATCGCCAGAAGTGCGGGTGTCACGGTGTCTCCCCTCGCCGGTTCGTCCGCGGCGGCGCGGGGGCCGACGCGGTATCGCCTACGACCTCACCTGTCCGTGAAGTGCTTACCGAGAACCCATCCCATGTGGGAGATCAACACGGGAGGCGAGGGCATCTTGTGGGTCGGGTCGATGGCGGCCCACGCATGGTGGACGTTGGCGGCCACCCGCTCCGGGGCCTGCCAGTCCGAGAACCTGGACGCCAGAAAATCCGTCGCGACGGCGGAGATGACCTTTTTCGGTTTCGAATCGTTCTCGAGAGCTCTGCGCACGAGTTCGTGGAGGAGTTCCACGTACTCGCGGGTCACGTCGATGAGTTCCGGCCCGCCGATCGGTCCGTGTCCGGGGATCACGACCTCGGCGTTCAGGCCGGCCAGTCGGTCGAGTGCCTCCAGCCAGGCCGAGGGGGTCTCACCGGCGAGCGGGATGACGCCGGATGCCACCAGATCACCCGCGACGATGGCCCGGTCCTCAGGGATCCAGACCGCGGCGTCTCCACCGGAACGCGCGGCGCCGAGATCGAGGATGTCGGCACGCCTGCCCGAGACATCCACCGTGAGATCACCTGCCAACACCTTGCCGGCGGGGGTGGGAACGATGTCCCCGAACTCGAACCCCTCCGTCAACAGTCGCATCATGACCTTCATGTCCGATGGCATGAGCGACGAGATGCGCCTGACCTGGGCCATCGCGGACGGATCGGACTCGCGCACCAGATCGGCGGCACCGGCCGCAGAGATGATCTCTAGTTCCGAGAAGAGCTGATTGCCACCCGTGTGGTCGGAATCGCCAGAGGTGTTGACGATCACGGAGACGGGCGCATCAGCGGTCAACGAAGCGAATTCGGAGAGCATCCGGTCGGTACCGACGACGTCGTTCAACGTGTCGATCAACAGAGATGACCGCGAGCCCAGAACGAGAGTGGCGTTCCCGAGGCCCCACGTGCCCGGAGGCTGCTGATAGACGCGGATCGCATCGGACACCCTGGTGGTGTGGAACTCGTGTGTCACGTTGTCCTTCTCGGCAGGGATGGCAGGTCGGGTGCATCGCTTCGGAACCGGATCCCAGCTGGCCCGAGCCGATTCGGCCTTCATGCTGACACAGCGCGGGGCGGTGACGGGGTGCCGGCGGAGCCTGTTCGGCCGAGTGACACTTCCGCTTCACCGGCAGGTACGTTCCCCGCCCGAACCGGTCCACATCCGGCCGTGGCGCGGGCCGGATAGTCGAACGCGTGGTGTTCTGCGAGTTGAGCGTCAGGGCAACTCGTGGTTCCCGAACTCGTGGCTCCTGATTCGTCTCCAGGCCAGTGCCCGGATGTGTTCGCAGGCCATTCTCGGGGGGCTGGGGAACGGACCAGCACCGCCGCGGCCACGACCCCGGTTGTCACCCCCCGGACGCAACCGGGGTCGTGGCCTGGCGGTGAGCGCAGGAGTGCGGCGCCGGCTTGGCCGTGGTCGAATCGACCCTAGGTCGATTCAATGGAGTCGCCGTCCCGTTACGACGGGGCGGTCGCTACTACGTCCGGTCGCCACTACGTCCGGTCGCTGCTACTCAGTGGAGCGGGCGACGGGAATCGAACCCGCGTAGCCTGCTTGGAAGGCAGGGGCTTTACCATTAAGCTACGCCCGCATCGACGGCTGACCTGGGAGTTCGTCCCAGATCCGGTCGCGCGGAGACCACACTACCGGACCACTGCGGTGCTCCCAACTCCCGGCTCGCGAACTCGGAATCAATCCCGATCCGGCACTGTCGTACACTGGGCGAGTTGGTTTGGCGGCCCGGCACTTTTTCCGCGTACGGCGCGGGATGGTCGGCCGCGCGACTCACCGGGATGTGGCGCAGCTTGGTAGCGCATCCGCTTTGGGAGCGGAGGGTCGCAGGTTCGAATCCTGTCATCCCGACCAGCGGAGCCCGAGATACCAACCCCACACAAACTTACTAGGAGATCATCACCGTGAAGAGCACTGTCGAGCAGCTGAACCCGACCCGGGTCAAGGTCACGGTGGAGGTGCCGTTCGCGGAGCTCGAGCCGGACTTCGCCAAGGCCTACAAGTCGCTCGCCGGCCAGGTCAACATCCCGGGCTTCCGTCCCGGTAAGGCCCCGGCCAAGCTCCTCGAGTCGCGGATCGGTCGCCCGGCCGTCCTCGAGCAGGTCATCAACGACATGATCCCCGCGCGCTACAGCCAGGCCGTCGACGAGCACGAGCTCGTGGTCCTGGCCCAGCCGGAGATCGAGGTCACCAAGCTCGAGGACAACGACGTCGTGGAGTTCACGGCCGAGGTCGACGTCCGCCCGGAGATCACCCTGCCGAAGTTCGAGGACCTCGAGGTCACCGTCGAGGCGCCCGAGACCGACGACGCCGCCGTCGACGCCGAGCTCGACAACCTCCGCGCCCGCTTCGGCACCCTCAAGGGCGTCGAGCGGGGCGCCACCAAGGGCGACTTCCTGTCCGTGGACCTGGCCGCCACCGTCGACGGCGAGCCGGTCGAGGACGCCTCCACCGAGGGCCTGTCCTACGAGCTCGGCTCGGGCACGCTCATCGAGGGTCTCGACGAGGCCGCCGAGGGTCTCAAGGCCGGCGAGTCCAAGGAGTTCACCTCCTCGCTCGTCGCCGGTGAGCACGCCGGCAAGGAGGCCGTCATCACGGTGACCGTCCAGTCGGTCAAGGAGCGCGAGCTGCCCGAGGCCGACGACGAGTTCGCCCAGATGGCCAGTGAGTTCGACACCCTCGAGGAGCTGCGCGCCGACCTCACGGAGAAGGTCGCCCAGCAGGCCAAGGCCGGCCTCGCGGGCGAGATCCGCGACAAGGTCCTCGACGCGCTGATGGAGGCCACCGACGTCCCCACCCCGGAGGCGGTCGTCGAGTCCGAGGCCCACGCCCAGATGCACCAGCTCATCGACCAGTTCGGTGGCGACGCGTCCATCCTGGACCAGGCGCTGGCCGCCGAGGGCACCGACCGCGAGACCTTCGAGGCCGAGACCCGTGAGGGTGCCGCCCGCGCCATCCGCAGCCAGCTGCTGCTGGATGCCGTCGCCGAGCAGAACTCGACCGATGTCTCGCAGGAGGAGCTCACCCAGCACATCCTGTTCCAGGCCCAGCGCTACGGCATGGACCCCAACCAGTTCGTGCAGCAGATCCAGCAGGCCGGTCAACTCGGCTCGCTGTTCTCCGACGTCCGCCGGTCCAAGGCTCTGGCCGACGTGATCGGCAAGGTCACTGTCAAGGACACCGAGGGCAACGTCGTCGACACCAGCGAGTTCTTCGGCACCGTCGAGGCCGACTCCGCCGACGGCGCCGATGACGCCGAGGCGACCGCGTCCGACGCCGACGAGACGGCAGCGGACGAGAAGGACTCCGACGCCTGATCGTCCCCTGATCGACCCCCGACAGGGCCGGGACCGCACCACGCGGCCCCGGCCCTGTCGTCGTGGCCCCCGCGGACGATGCTGGTGGCCCGACGCTGAGAGCGAACACCCGCCCCGGCGGGACGGTTCCGTCGCCGGTGTTGGTTAGTGTTTGACGTAACGGTTCCCCGGCCACCGGTCGGCCGGGCGCCGCGCTAGCGGTGAAGACGATGAGCGAAGGTAGGTTCCCCGTGGCCCAGAACGGTTCAGCGGCTCAGCCCGGTTCGACGCAGCCCGCACTCAGCTCGCCGGGGTCGCACGGACTCACCCTCGGCGACTCCGTGTACGAGCGCCTCCTGCAGGAGCGGATCATCTTCCTGGGCTCCCAGGTCGACGACGACATCTCCAACCGCCTCTGCGCGCAGATCCTGCTGCTCGCGGCGGAGGACCCCACCCGCGACATCGCGCTGTACATCAACTCGCCCGGTGGTTCCGTGACGGCCGGCATGGCGATCTACGACACGATGCAGTTCGTCGAGTGCGACGTGGCCACCTACGGCATGGGCCTGGCCGCCTCGATGGGTCAGTTTCTGCTGACCGCGGGCACCAAGGGCAAGCGCTACGCCCTGCCGCACGCGAAGATCATGATGCACCAGCCGTCGGCCGGTGTCGGTGGTTCGGCCGCCGACATCGCCATCCAGGCCGAGCAGTACGCCGCCACCAAGCGTGAGATGGCCGAGCTCATCGCCTTCCACACGGGCCAGTCGTTCGAGCAGGTCACCGAGGACTCCGACCGTGACCGCTGGTTCTCCGCCGAGGAGGCCAAGGAGTACGGGTTCGTCGACCACGTGATCTCGCGTGCGTCCCAGACGGGCGGGACCTCGCCGTCGTGATCGAGCCCTCCGCCCACGGGAGCGCTCCCGCAGCCCACCCAGCCCCGCACACCACCACGGAGTCACCGATGACCTCAATGCCGACCTCCCGATACATCCTGCCGTCCTTCGTCGAGCACTCCAGCTACGGAGTCAAGGAGTCCAACCCCTACAACAAGCTCTTCGAGGAGCGCATCATCTTCCTGGGCACCCAGGTCGACGACGCATCGGCGAACGACATCATGGCCCAGCTGCTGGTCCTGGAGGGTCAGGACCCGGACCGCGACATCACCATGTACATCAACTCGCCGGGTGGCTCGTTCACCTCGCTCATGGCGATCTACGACACCATGCAGTACGTGCGGCCGGACATCGTGACGGTCTGCCTCGGCCAGGCCGCGTCGGCCGCCGCCGTGCTGCTCGCGGCGGGCACCAAGGGCAAGCGGGCCGCGCTGCCCAACGCCCGCGTGCTCATCCACCAGCCGGCCACCGGCGGCATCCAGGGCCAGGTCTCCGACCTCGAGATCCAGGCCGCGGAGATCGAGCGGATGCGTCGCCTCATGGAGACCACGCTGGCGCGGCACACCGGTCACGACGCGGAGAAGATCCGCAAGGACACCGATCGCGACAAAATCCTCACGGCCGCGGAGGCCAAGGACTACGGGATCATCGACACCGTGTTCGACTACCGCAAGCTGTCGACGACCAACTGACGTCCGGGCGGCGCGCCGTAGTGGGTAGCGGTGCGCCGTCAGGTCCAATGAACTGATCGCGCGGGGGTCGGATTTGTCGTCCCTCCCGCGTACCGTCGACTACGGGGTGTGAATCCGGGCCCCTGGAATGCGAGGACGTAGAACTCATGGCACGTGTGGGTGAGAGCGGCGACCTGTTGAAGTGTTCCTTCTGTGGGAAGAGCCAGAAGCAGGTCAAGAAGCTGATCGCCGGTCCCGGGGTCTACATCTGTGACGAGTGCATCGAGCTGTGCAACGAGATCATCGAATCCGAGGTCGAGGACTCGCAGGACTCGGCACTCGACGAGCTCCCCAAGCCGTCGGAGATCCACGCCTTCCTCGACGAGTACGTGGTGGGACAGGACGCCGCCAAGCGGAACCTGGCGGTGGCCGTCTACAACCACTACAAGCGCATCCGCGTGGGGGCCTCCCTCGGTCGCGGTGACGCCGTCGAGTTGGCCAAGTCCAACATCCTCATGTTGGGTCCGACCGGGTGTGGCAAGACGTATCTCGCCCAGACGCTGGCCAAGATGCTCAACGTCCCGTTCGCCATCGCCGACGCCACCGCGCTGACCGAGGCCGGTTACGTCGGTGAGGACGTGGAGAACATCCTCCTCAAGCTCATCCAGGCCGCGGACTACGACACCAAGCGTGCCGAGATGGGCATCATCTACATCGACGAGGTCGACAAGATCGCCCGCAAGGCCGAGAATCCGTCGATCACCCGCGACGTGTCCGGCGAGGGCGTGCAGCAGGCGCTGCTGAAGATCCTCGAGGGCACCCAGGCGTCGGTGCCCCCGCAGGGGGGCCGTAAGCACCCGCACCAGGAATTCATCCAGATCGACACGTCCAACGTGCTGTTCATCGTCGCCGGGGCCTTTCAGGGCCTGGAGAAGATCGTCGGTGACCGCGTGGGTCGCAAGGGGATGGGCTTCGGAGCCGAGGTGGCCAGCAAGAGCGCACTCGACACCACCGAGAACTTCGCGGAGGTCATGCCCGAGGATCTGGTCAAGTACGGGCTGATCCCCGAGTTCATCGGGCGTCTGCCGGTCGTGGCGACCGTGACGAGTCTGGATCGCGAGGCGTTGGTCAACATTCTCAGCGAGCCCAAGAACGCGCTCGTCAAGCAGTACGCCAGGCTCTTCGAGATGGACGGCGTCGAGCTGGAGTTCACCCCGGACGCCCTCGAGGCCGTGGCCGATCAGGCGATCCTGAGGGGTACCGGTGCGCGTGGCCTGCGCGCCATCATGGAGGAGGTCCTCCTCCCGGTCATGTACGACATCCCCGGACGCGACGACGTCGCGCGCGTGGTGGTCACCGGCGAGACGGTGCGCCACAACGTGCTGCCGACGATCGTCCCGTTCTCCGACTCCGAGCCCCGGGAGAAGTCGGCCTAGGTTCCACCGCCGAGCCCGGTCAACGGGTGGTTCGACCCAGGGGTGCCCCTTCCACGGGGGCGCCCCTGGGTCGTGCCGGGGGCGTGTCAGGTCGTGGTGTGGCGCTCCAGCAGTGCCGACACCGCCAAGCCCAGGACGATGCCCCAGAACGGGGCGGAGATCCCGAGTAGGGACACGTCGGCCACCGTCACCAGCAGGCACACCAGCGGCCCCAACGCGCGGTCTGTTCGGAACGCCGTGACGAACGCCGACTGCAGCGGCGCCAGCATCGCCAGGCCGCCGAGCGCCGCGACGAAGGCGGCCGGAGTCCCGACCATGAGACCGACGAACGCGGGGGAGAGCACCCCCACGACCAGGGCGAGCCCGCCCGTGCCGATCGCGGCCGCGTAGTGACGGCGGGGTTCGCCGGACGAGACGAGCAGCGCGTTGGTCGGTCCGGTCAGGCAGGTGGAGACCGCGCCGATCGCGGAGACCAGCAGTGACCAGGTCCCGCAGGCCACGGCGCAGGCGTTGACCGGCGGATGGTGCCCCTTGGCACGCAGTACCCCGACCCCCTGGCCGTTCTGGACGACGAGCACGGTGATGGCCAGGGGGACCACCAACTCGGTGAGGCCGCGAAGGGTGAACTCCGGCGCCTGCACCATGGGGACGGCGAACAGCCCGTCGTCGAGGACTCCACGGGACAGCCCGCCGTCGAGTATCACCGCGATGATCCCCACCAGCATCGCGGCGAGGATGGGCGGGATCACCCGGGCCACCCGCGGGACGGCCCCGACGGCGAGGAACGCCAGCACCATCGGCAGGGCCACGGCGGCGGAGGCCCACACCGCGTCGACCAGGCCGAGGCCGAACCGGAGGAACACCCCGGCCACCATGGCCATGATCAGGGGCATCGGGATCCAGTCCATGACCCTGCGGGCGATCCCACTGAGGCCGACGAGCAGGATCACCACACCGGTGACGACGTAGGCGCCGAGCACCTCCGACCACCGCAGATGCCCGAGCGAGTTGCCCACGATCACGGTGCCGGGGATCGTCCAGAAGAACGCCAACGGTGTCCGGTAGACCCAGCTCATGAGGATGGTGAGGACACCGTTGGCGAAGAACACCCCGAAGATCCACGACGACAGTTCCTGCGGGGACAGCCCGCCCTGCTCGCCCGCGGCCAGTATTACGGCGACGGGGCCGGTCGCGGAGAAGATCAGCGCGATGAGGGCGTTGGCGCATTCGCGTGGGCCCAGGTCGGCGAGAACCTGCCGCGGCGAGGGCCGGCGGTGGTGGGGGAGCTCGACCGGGAACGGCGCGGCGGTCCCGGAGTGACCTCCTGACGGGGCGACGGTGTCCCGTCTCCGCCCGCCGGTCGGGGTGTTGTCGACGGTCATGGGACTCCTGTGTCGGCGGGGTCGGGCCCGAACGGGTGGCGGGACCTGGCGACGTGGGCCGCCAGCTCGGTGCGGCCGTTGATCCCGAGCTTCGAGTAGATGCGGGTGAGGTGGTACTGGATCGTCTTGACACTGAGGTACAGCTCCTCGGCGGCCTGGGCGTTGGTGCGCCCGGCCGCGACGAGGGTGGCCACGGCCCGTTCCTGCGGGGTGAGTGTGGAGTTGCCGACCGCTCGGGCCACGTCGACGCCACCGGCACGGCGCTCCCTCTCGCAGCGCTCGACGTAGGCGTGCGCGCCGAGTTGCTCGTAGAGGTCGCGGGCGGTCCCGAGGGCGAGGTGCGCCTCGCGGCGTCGTCCGGCCCGTCGCAGGGTCTGGCCGAAGCCGAAGTGCATCTGCGCGGAGTAGTACGGCATCGCCAGACCGTCGAGGTACTCCAGGCTCCGGTGGAAGATGCGGGAACACTCCTCCACATCCCCGCGGACGGCGGCGATCCGGGAACGGACGGCGCCGAGTCTGGCCTGGGTGGACCGGTGCCCCAGCTCCGCGGCGCGTTGTTCCGGCGGCCCGATGAGCGTCTCCGCGTCCTCGAGCCGACCGGCCAGGACGAGGGAGTGGGCGTAGAGATCGTGCCACGGCCAGAACCCCGGTTGATCGATGTCGAGCCGGAGGGACAGTGCGTGCAATGGCTCGGCGGCACGTCGCACCGAGGTGTAGTCGCCGGCGGCGGCCGCGACCTGCATGCGACCCATCGCCGAGGGGATGATCTGCACGGGGTAGGCGTCCGCGGTGGTGGTGAGCTGCCTCAGGTGTGCGGCCGCCCCGAGGTGGTCGCCGCGCATGGACCTGATGACGGCACCGGACCAGTGGATCACGGGGGCCAACAGGTCGAGTTCGAGGTCGTCGAGACGTCGCGCGGCGGTGTCGACGACCCGGAGCGCCTCGTCCCAGTCCCCCCGGAGGAGATGGGTGCGCGCGAGCCACGCCTGCGCCCACAGTGAGATCCGGGCGGAACCGGAGACGTCGGCCGTCGGCACGGCCGAACCGAGGCGGCGGCGGGCCGTCTCGAGATCGTCGTGGGCGAGCGCGATCCACCCGGAGGCCATCTCGAAGCGCTGGGCCACGGCAGGGGCGAGCGCGCCGAGCC
>NZ_JAALED010000180.1:0-3748 GCF_014145155.1 Dietzia sp. B19
CGAACGCCGCCGAACTCGTCGTCGTCATCATCGGATCCACCACCGCACCCCCCTGCGCCAATCGGACTCGCTACCATTCGAACGTGTGATCTAGTATATCGTCTCAACCGAGATGGCACAAGTGTTCGACTGGCCCCGTGAGGGCGGGGTCGACCTCAGGGGTATCGCGCCTCTGGGGCGAATGCGCGGGAGCGTGCGCGGGCTCGCCAGTGCAGGAAGGCCAGGCCCACCCACGAGACGAGCACGGCGGCCGCAACGGCGAGCTGGGCCGTCAGGAGATGTTCCGCTGGGTAAATGACGCCGGTGAGGTAGTGGTCGATGAACCCCGTCGAGGGAAGCGTCTCCTGGCCGGCGCGGGCGCGTCCCCAGTTCTCCACGTGGGTGAGTGGACAGTCCCACCCCACCGTCGCGATCCCGAGTCCGTAGGCCGCCGTCGCCAGATGCGGCCAGAATGTCCAACGCCAGCGCCACGCGAGGAACCCGCCCACCACCATGTACACGAGGAAGGCCGCGTGGAGCACCATCGCGACGTCCGCGACGAGTCGGTATCCCATGCCTCCAGGGTGCCAGCCGGTGCGGGAGGCGCAAGTGGCCCGACGGGGGCGGCCTCTGCTACGGTGTCCGGCATGTCGATCGCTCGCGCATATTGGCGCTTTATGTGGGCTCCGGGTGGAGCCCGCGCCGCGAGCGCACGCGTCCGCTAGCCGGACGTCCGACACCCGGAGCCCAGAGGCGGTGTCCATGATGGTCGCCGCCTCCCGCCATTTCCAGCGGCGGATCCGGGTGCGCACAGGGCACCGAACAGGATCACGGCACCCGGCCCGCCACGACCACCGCATCAGGAGCGCACAGCCGTGACCATCACCGCCGAGAACCCCACCCAGACCGCCGACCGGCGAGTCCTGTCCTACTCCCCGTTGCCGACGCCGATCGAGATCCTCGGCGAACTCCCGTTGGGAGAGGCCCGCGAAGCGCTGGTCGAGCGTAGCCGCAGCGAGATCGCCGATGTCCTGGCCGGGCGCGACGACCGGCTGCTCGTGGTGGTGGGGCCCTGCTCGGTCCACGATCCCGACGCCGCGCTCGACTACGCGGGGCGCCTCGCCACACTCGCCGAGGAGGTCTCCGAGGATCTGCTCATCGTCATGCGCGTCTACTTCGAGAAGCCGCGCACCACTGTCGGGTGGAAGGGCCTGATCAACGACCCGGCGCTGGACGGGAGTTACGACATCCCGCGGGGTCTGCGCACGGCCCGCAGACTCCTCCTGGACGTGTTGGACCTCGGCCTGCCCGTCGGCTGCGAGTTCCTCGAACCGACCAGTCCGCAGTACATCGCCGACGCCGTCTCGTGGGGTGCCATCGGGGCCCGGACCACCGAGAGCCAGGTGCACCGCCAGTTGGTCTCCGGCCTGTCCATGCCGGTGGGGTTCAAGAACGGGACGGACGGCGAGGTCCAGGTCGCGGTGGACGGGTGTCGGTCCTCGGCGTCGCGCCACGTGTTCTTCGGCACCGACGCCGAGGGCCGGGCCGCCGTGGTGGAGACCGCCGGGAACACCGACTGCCACGTGATCCTCCGGGGCGGCACGGGCGGACCCAACCACGATGCGGCGTCCGTGGCGTCCGCGGTGGCGTCGGTCGCGAAGGTGGGGCTGCCCGGGCTGGTGATGGTGGATGCGAGCCACGCCAACTCCGGCAAGTCCCACGAGCGTCAGGCCGAGGTCGTGGCCGAGCTCGCCGAGCGGATCGGGGCGGGGGAGGAGGGCATCTCCGGCGTGATGGTCGAGAGCTTCCTCGAGCCCGGCGCCCAGTCCGTCGACGCCGCGGAACTCGTCTACGGCAAGTCGGTCACCGACGCCTGCATCGGCTGGGACACCACCGAGGAGGGCGTGCGCGCGCTGGCCGCGGGGGTTCGCGCCGGCCGACGGGGCTGAGCCCCCGCGGGGTCAGGGGGACCCCTGTGGAGGGGGCGTCGCGCGGTAACCTCTACCGAGTGGATGCCTCCTCCCCCCTGTACTCGCTGTACGAGTCGCGACTCCGGTCGTCACTCGAGGGTGCCCGGCTCCCACGGCACATCGCCGTGATGGCCGACGGAAACCGCCGATGGGCCAAGGAGGCCGGGTTCGCGGATGTCGCGCACGGACACCGGGCCGGGGCGGTCAAGATCGCCGAGATGCTGGGCTGGTGCGACGAGCTGGGCGTGGACGTCGCCACCATCTATCTGCTGAGCACCGAGAACCTGGGTCGTGATGCCGAGGAGCTCGACGAGCTGCTGCAGATCATCGCCGACGTGGTGGACGAGATCACCGGTCCGGACAAGAACTGGGACGTCCGGATCGTCGGGCGGCTCGAGGTGCTGCCGGACTGGCTGGCCGAGCGGCTGCGCCACGCCGAGCGCGCGAGCACCGGGCGTCGGGGGGTCAAGGTCAACGTCGCCGTGGGGTACGGCGGCCGTCAGGAGATCGCCGACGCGACCCGCGAGCTCGTCGCCCAGTTGATCGACGAGGGCCGGACCGGGCGGGACCTGGTCGACGGCATCACCGTGGAGGCCATCGGCGAGCACCTCTACACCTCCGGCCAGCCCGATCCCGATCTGGTGATCCGTACGTCCGGCGAGCAGCGGCTCTCCGGATTCCTGCTGTGGCAGAGCGCCTACTCGGAGATCTGGTTCACCGAGGCCTACTGGCCCGCGTTCCGCCGCGTGGACTTCCTCCGCGCCCTGCGCGACTACGGTGCCCGCAACCGCAGGTTCGGCCACTGATGCCGGCCTCGAACAGTCCCGCGTCCGGGGAGACGGTGCCGGAGTCGTTCACCGTGCAGGCCGTCTGCGTGGTGGACCAGCTCCTCACCGTTCCCGGCCGCGTCGGCGTGACGGCGATCGACAAGCGCCCCGTCGAGGGCCCGGTGCAGGTCCGTGAGTACGGCCTCCACGGAGACGTCCAGGCCGACCGCGAGCATCACGGCGGCGTGTGGAAGGCCGTCTACCTGCTCTCCGACTCCGACGTCGAGCCGTGGGAGCCCGAGTTCGGTGGGCCGATCCCGCCCGGGTACTTCGGCGAGAACCTGCGAGTGACCGGCGTCGACACCTCGCAGCTGCAGATCGGCACCGTCCTGGAGGTGGGCCGGGGCAGCGGTCGTCGGGGTCCGTTGCGCCTGGAGATCACCACCCCGCGCATCCCGTGCCAGACGTTCGGCGATCGCGTCGGCAAGCCCAGGTGGGTGCGCCGGTTCACCGAGGCGGGGCGACCGGGTGCGTACGCCCGTGTGCTGCGGCCGGGGCCTGTCGAGGTGGGCGACGAGATCCGGGTGGTCGCCGTGCCCACGCACGGCGTCACCATCGGGCGGGTGTTCGCGGGGGTCGACGACGACGAGGCCGGCCGCCTGCTGTCCGAGTACACGCTCTCCGACCTCGCACCGAGCCTCGTGCGCAAGCTCGACCCCGCCACGGACGTCCGGCCCTCGGACGCCGACTCCGACTGAGTCGACCCCTCAGAGCGATCTCGCTGCGGTCTTGCCGAGAGATTCAGCCGCGAGGTCGATTCCGCTCACGTTGTCCCAGGTCGCGTGTCGCTTTTCGCGGCATTCGTGACCACTCGGCGAGAGCCCGGGCCAAGAGGTGTGCGTTCGGGCAGCCGGGGGCAGTGTCCGGGCGGCAGAGGTCACCCGGGCGGCTCGGCGAGGTGGTCCCACACCGGTCCGGCGGTGCGCCACAGTGCGGGAGCCTGCTCGCGGCCCACGTCGGGCAGCCGGAACG
>NZ_JAALED010000181.1:0-7259 GCF_014145155.1 Dietzia sp. B19
GGAACCGGTGTCGCCGCCGGGGCGGGTGAGACCTCGGCGGCGGGCATCAACCCCATGGACCCGACGACGAGGGCGAACGCGGCCGAGCCAACCACCGGCCATCGCCGCGAGACCGGCGTCAGTGGCGTGTGCCACGCCAGCGGGGCGAGCGCATCGGGGGCGACGTACCCGGCCATCGTCTGCTGGGCCAGCGCGGCCTGCGAGTCCAGCCGATGGTCCTCGTCCGCGTGCGTCCTGTCCCGGTTCTCGCAGTACAACCACCAACCGCCCGGCAGGATCAACGCTAGGCCGAACATCGCGAGTGCCGCGACCGAGGCGAACCCGTCCCCCACCGAGGCCGCCGCGCCCAGGAGCGTCAGTGCGCCCACACCGACACCGGCCCAGGCCAAGACCTGCTTCCACACCGGGGGCCTGAGATACGTCGGCTCAGTCAGAGACGGGTGCGACGTGGAGGGCAGGACGATCGGCATGAGAGGAGTTCTTTCCGGGAGGCGAGGGGGTCCTCACAGGGGAGGTCGCGCCACCGAGCCGGCTGCGACGCCCCGGCGAGCGACGATGTGAACACTACGCCGCCCCGGCCCCGGAACCAAAGGTTATCTTATACGCACCGGTCCTCGCGGCCGTCTCGGGCGCGCTGGCTGGGATCAGCTCGACGAGTTCGAGGGGGGACGAGTACCGTCGTGTCGTCATCGAGGCCCGTCTGCAGGGCGGGAGCACGGTGCCGGCCCGGGTCCACGGACGGCCCGTGTGGCGCACTGCTCACACCAGGGCCACCCTGTGGTTCCACGACCGCGCCGTACGCCACAGGCAGAACACCACCAACACCACCGACGCGGCCAGGAAGCCGACGGGCATGACGTCGTCGCTGGCGGCCGCGCCGGCGGCCAACTCGCCGATCATGTCGAAGCGCACGAACTCCAGCGAGCCCCCGGCGCCCATCGAGATGCCGAACGGCAGAGCGATCATCGCCATCAGCGAGAGCAGCTGTGTGACCACGTAGACCAGGACGAACACCACGACCGGCCCGCCGGCACCCAGCGCGGCCAGCCGTCGCTCGTGCCCGACCGAGACCGAGAAGTAGTAGTAGACGGGCCAGATCAGGAACGACCCGAGTGTCACGAGCACTCCGGCCGCGATCATCCAGGCCGGTGCGGCAGTGGTCACCGTGGTCCACGCGTCGGACAGGACGGAGTACGACGGCGAGGTGAGCCCCGACTGGCGGGCGGCCGCCCACCACGTGAGCAGCGCGAGCCCGGCGGTGAGGACGAGCGCGGCCAGGGAGGCGGCCATCGCCCACATCAGCTTGGTCCAGAAGATGACCGACCCGCGGACCGGGATGGAGTGGGTGAAGTACCCGGTCCGGCCGTAGCCGGTGCGCCAGTAGTCGGCGGCCAGGGTCAATTGGACGGCCGGGACCGCCACGACCGCGGCCAGCATGCCCAGCGCCAGCCCGAACTGGGACAGCAGCGGCCACCCTGCAGCCCCGAGCAGACCGCCCAGGACGCCGACGAGAGCGATCACTCCGAGTGTCGTCCCGAGGGCCCCGCGTGTGCGCAGCCACTCGTGCGTGAGCAGTGTCGTCGTCATCGGTAGGTCTCCTTGAAGATCTGGTCGAGGCTGGCGGCGTGCTGGCCGCGGAGGTCGTCGGCGTGGCCCTGCAGCAGGACCCGGCCGTGGCGCATCATCACCGCGGCGTCGAGGATGGGCTCCAGGTCGTGCACCAGGTGCGTGGAGATCAGGAGCAGGGAGTCCTCGGACAGATTGCGGACGATGCCGTCGAGGATGAGCTGACGCGCGGCCGGGTCGACACCGGAGATGGGCTCGTCCAGCAGGAACACCCGCGCGTCGCGGGACATGGCCAGGGCGATCTGCACTTTCTCGCGCATGCCCTTGGACATCTCCTTGAGGCGCGCGGACTCGTCCAGACCGAAGAATCCGACGAGGTCGCGGGCCTTCTCGGTCTGGAAGTCGGCGAAGAAGTCGGTGTAGAGCCGCAGGCAGTAACTCACGCGGGCGGAGTCGGGCAGGAAGCTGGTGTCGGGCAGGAAGGAGACGATCGCCTTGGACTCGGGGCCCGGGGCGTGGCCGTCGATCCGCACTGTGCCGGAGTAACCCGCGAGCACGCCGGCGAGGATCTTGAGGAGCGTGGTCTTGCCGCAGCCGTTCTCGCCGAGCAGTCCCACGATCTGACCAGGAGCGAGCCGGAGGTCGAGGGCGTCCAGTGCGGTGGTGGTGCCGTACCTCATGTTGAGACCCGTGGCCTCGACGAGTGTCGTGGCCGGGCTGGCGGTGGCCCTCATGTCAGGCACCTCCGTCGTGCGCATGGGCAGTGGTGTGGTCATGGTCGTCCCATCTCGTGTCGAGTAGTGCTCGCGCCCTGTCGTGGGTCATCCGCAGGCCGCGGACCCGCCGGATGAACTCGTCGGCGGCACCGGCGGCGAGGTCGGCGCGGACCTCGTCGATCCGGGCGTCATCGGAGGTGACGAACCTCCCACTGGCGCGCTCGGACCGGCACAGCTCGAGCCGTTCCAGCTCGGCCAGCGCGCGCTGCGCGGTGTTGGGGTTGACGCCCAGATCGGCCGCCAACTCCCGGACCCCGGGCATCTTCGCGCCCGTCGGCCACTCCCCCGTCACGATGCGCCGCGAGAACTCCTCGACGAGCTGCACCCAGATCGGGGATGAGTTGTCGAACTGCATCGCCGCCCCATTCCGTGTTGCTGTATTAGGTGCTTAATACAGTGACACTCCGACGCGGCGAAGTCAACGCGGGTCGCGGCGAAGTCAACGACGACCACGTTGCGTATACCCTAGGGGGTATGTATTCTCGGCAGCGAGGCTCGGACGGCACCACACACCGACCGCGGACCTCGCGACCATCCCACGATCAGAGGAGTACGACCATGTGCCGACCCGCAACCTGCAAGACCTGTGGAAAGACGACCTGGGCCGGGTGCGGAATGCACGTGGACCAGGTGATGTCCGGCGTGCCCAAGTCCCAGCGGTGCCCCGGACACGCCACCGCGCCCAAGGAGGGGTTCCTCGCGAAGATGTTCGGCAGGTAGCCGGTCACTGCGCGCGGATCAGTGCGCGCGGATCAGTGCGTCAGAACGACCTTGACCCCGACGATGGTCGCTGCGACCACCGTGAGTGCCGCAGCACTGATGAGCCGGTTCCGACTGGGCCGCTCGCCGTTGAGCCGGCCGATCACGAAGACGATGCCGCCGATCCGCACCAGCACGGTGGGCTCTGCCAGCAGCAGTGCGGTGCGGTGCTCGAGAACTCCGAGCCAGGACCAGGATGTTGCCGTAGATGTAGGCGCTGATCCGGCTCGCCGCGTCGGACCGCTCCAGCGGCGCGCCCCTGGAGAGCCATGAGTTGCGCGGCAGGGAACGCCCGTCCGTGTTCATGACGACAAGCGTGACAGACCCCGGGAGTCCGGGGCACCGAGTTCACCGTCCCGCCCCGGGCCACCGGGGGCGAGGAATACTGTGAACACGCCTGCGATTCGGTCGGCCGTGGGGAGGCGATGGGTGGACTCATCAGAGGATGTGGTGGTCGTCGGCGCCGGCATCGCCGGATTGGTCGCCGCACGCGAGTTGACCCGCGCGGGCCACGAGGTGCAGGTCCTCGAGGCCCGGGACCGCGTCGGGGGCCGTCTGCTCAACGCGACTCTGCCCGGCGGGGCTCCGATCGAGGTCGGGGGGCAGTGGGTCGGCCCCTCCCAACATCAGATCCTCGCCCTGATCGGTGAACTGGGACTGCGGACCTTCCCCACCCACGTCGCGGGTCGCCACATCGCCGAGGTGGGCGGGGCCAGGTCGGACTACTCCGGCCGGATCCCCCGCCTCGATCCCGTCACCCTGGCCGACATCGCACAGACACAGTGGCGTCTCGACCGCATGGCCGCCCGCATCCCGCTCGCGGACCCGTGGCGCGCGCCCGGCGCCGATCGCCTGGACTCGCAGACCTTCGACACCTGGCTCAGGCGCACTGCCCGCACCCCGCGGGGCCGCGGGTTCTTCCGTCTCCTCACGGAGGCCGTGTTCTCGACCGGACCCGAGGACCTGTCCGCACTGTGGGCGGGGTTCTACATCGGTGCCGCCGGCGGTACCGATGCGCTGATCGACACCGCCGGAGGAGCTCAGCAGGACCGCGTGGTGGGAGGGGCGCAGACGATCGCGATCGAGATGGCGCGGGAGCTCGGTGATCGCGTGCTGCTGGACAGCCCGGTCACCGGGGTCGAGTGGGACGCCGCGGGAGCCCGCGTCCGGTCCGGCGACCGGGTGGTGAATGCGCGGCATGTGGTGGTCGCGGTTCCACCGCCCCTGGCGTCGAGGATCCGCTACTCCCCCGGCCTGCCCGGCGACCGCGACCAGCTGGTCCAGCGGATGCCCATGGGCCGGGTGATCAAGATCAACGTCGTCTACCCCGAGCCGTTCTGGCGTGCCGACGGCTGGAGCGGGCAGGCGAACAGCGACACCCGACCGCTGGGCACCGTCTTCGACAACACCCCCCACGCGGGCACATCGGACGGCGCCGTGCCCGGCGTCCTCGTCGGATTCCTCGAGGGCCGCCACGCGGACCGGGGCTCGCGCGTGACCGCCGCCGACCGTCGCGCGCAGGTGCTCCAGGATCTCGCCGGATACTTCGGCCCCCGGGCCCTCAGTCCCGTCGACTACATCGAGCGCGACTGGGCCGAGGAGGAGTACAGCCGCGGCTGCTACGGCGCGTTCGCCGCGCCCGGGACCCTGACCCGCTTCGGCCCCCACCTCCGCCTCCCCGTCGGCCCGATCCACTGGGCCGGCACGGAGACCGCTACCCGCTGGGCCGGCTACATGGACGGGGCGGTCGAGTCGGGCCGGCGGGTGGCCGGGGAGATCGTGTGCAGCCGCTGATCCGCGCCGCCAGTCTGCGCGGATTCGGCCCGCTGGTCAGCGAACTCGGCGGAGACCCCGACCGGCTGCTCGACCGGTACGAGATCGCGCGCGAGGTGCTCGCGGACGACGACGGGCTGGTGTCGATCACCGCGCACGACCAGATGCTCGACGCGGCCGCCGCGGAGTTGGGTTGCCCCGATTTCGGGCTGCGGCTGGCCGATCGGCAGGACGTCTCCATCCTCGGACCGGTGGCCCGGGCGGTCCGCTCCAGCTCCACCGCCACCGAGGCACTCGAGTGCGCGGCGAGGTTCCTGTTCGTCCACAGCCCCGCGCTGACGATCGGCGTCGACGACGACCCGTGGGACCGGCGCGGCGTGATCGCGCTGACCTACCGCAAGCAACTCTCCGAATCGCCGTACTCCCCGCAGGCCATCGAGCTGGGCCTGGGCCTGTTCCACCGGATGGCTGTGCAACTGCTCGGGCGCAGTCCGGGTCTCCGGTCCGTCGAGCTGCCCCACGGTCCACTGTCGCCCGTGGACCGCTACCTGGACTTCTTCGGCGCCGACATCAAGTTCGACCGACCCGTGGCCGCGCTGTGTGTCGAGCGCCGGATCCTGGACGCCTCGTTCGACACCGCGGACGAGGAGATCCGCCTGGCCGCCCTCGAACACCTGGCGGGGTCGTACTCCGACCCCACCCGGTCGATGTCCGGACGGGTCCGCCGGGCGGTTGCCGAGAGCCTGCCCGGGCGGGTCCCGTCCCTCGCGGAGGTGGCGGCCTCGCTGGCGATCGGGCCCCGGACCCTGCAGCGCCACCTCGTCGTCGAGGGCACCACCTACGGTCAGGTCATCGACGACCTGCGGCGAGACCGGTCGCACCGGTTCATCACGACCACCGACCTGTCCTTCACCCAGATCGCCGACCTGGTCGGCTTCTCCGAACAGTCCACGCTCAGCCACGCCGTACGTCGGTGGTTCGGCCTCTCCCCCGGCGGACTACGGCGCCGGGCAAGACTGTCGCGCTGAGACAAGTTTTCTTCCCGCGGGAACCGGATCCTGAAAGCAGCCGCCAGAACCACGGCACCCGGAGAACCACGGCGCCCGTAGTAGTACAGGAGCGATGATGCTGCGCGACCACCAGCTGAGTGACCAGAAGCTGCCGGAAGACTCGTCCGAGCAGATGCTCGAGCAGATCGGCGCGCGGTCGATCCCCGAGTTCGACGGCGTCCACGACGTGTGGCCCCGCGGCGAGCGCCTCCGGGCCGTGCGCGCGGCGGCCGCCGAGTACAAGACGCGCTTCGTGCAGCAGGGTCAGGTGCGGGCCGTGCAGTCCGTGGACGTGGCCGCGGCGCCGTACCCGGTCAAGTACGCCTTCAACAACGCGGTCTCGGTCCCCAGCCTGCCGCTGATCACCATGATCAACCGGATGATCGTGGTGCAGTACGACGACTGGAACGGCCGTCCCCGCACCCTGGTGTTCGAGCCGACCGTCCCCGCCGGGTCCGCCGAGGCGCCCGTCTACGACAACCTGCAGACGCTCGTCGACCGGATCCCCGGCGGCACCCTGGCCATCAAGCTGCTCCTCAAGTACTTCAACGAGCCGGACCAGGCGCTCGCCAAGGTCGGGCTCACGCCGCAGGACGTGGACTTCTGCACGTTCGACCACCTCCACGTGCAGGACCCACGCATGATCCTCGGCTCGACCGAGGTGATCCCCGGAGACACCGCGCCCCGCACGCCACTGTTCGGCGACGCCAGGCTGCTGGTCCATCGGCGCGAACTGGCCACGCTCGAGGACCTGCACCCGATGCAGTGGGCCTGGTACGTCTCCGGCGGGCTCGGCGGGGTCGACCGGTCCAAGTTCGCGGTGTTCGACGGGGACATCGAGCTCGGCCCCGGCATCGCGCTGATGTGGACCCCCGGCCACACCGACGGCAACCACTCGCTGGTCATCAACACCCCGGACGGCGTCTGGGTCTCCTCGGAGAACGGCATCTCCCTGGACAACTGGCAGCCGGAGCTGTCCCGGATCCCGGGCGTGCGGCGCTACCACGAGAAGTTCGGTCGGGAGATCTGCCCCAACGCCAACACCCTCGAGGACTCGCTGGACCAGTACGACTCCATGATCAAGGAGAAGACCATGGCGGACCGGTGTCCCGGTGACCCGCGCTGGTTGCAGATCCTGCCCTCCACCGAGTTGGTCTCGTGGAAGCGTTTCTGGCCCGTGGTGCCCACCTACTGCCACGGCGGCATCTCCTACGGTCGGATCCGGTCCGGACTGAGAAGCGAGAAGTGACGACGACGACGAGGTCACGCAGCGCGCTCGTGACCGGGGCCGGACGCGGGCTGGGCAAGGACATCGCCCGGATGCTCGCCGGCCGCG
>NZ_JAALED010000182.1:0-3693 GCF_014145155.1 Dietzia sp. B19
CACCGCGATCGCGGGTCTGGCCACGGTGAGTCTGCTGCTGGGGGCCCTGTTGCTGGCGGGCTCCAGGCGCCGCGGCTGAGCCGCGAAAGTGCCGTGGCGGCTGAGCCGCGAAAGTGCCCTGGCTGCTGAGCCGCGAAAGTGCCCTGGCGGCTGAGCCGCGGGCGGGGCTCAGCTCGTCGTCATCGAGCCGCTGTCATCTCCGCGCACCGATCCCACAGGGCCGCCGCCACCGCGCGGTCGTGCGAGGCGCGGGTGGAGTCGACGATCTTCGGGTATCCGCTGAGCTCACCGAAGCCGTCGGGACCCACGTACGCGCCGCCGGGAACGGAGTCGACGGTGGCGGCGTAGAGCTGGGGCAGGGCCCCGCGCTCGGCCGGCTGGACGAGGAACGGGACCTTCTCCGCGACCCGCATCATCAGGTCCTGGACCCGGCTGCCGCTGCGGTACTGGAGATTGGTGGCCGAGTACCCGGGGTGGGCGGCCACGGCCTTCAGCGGTGACCCCGCCGCGTCGAACCGACGCTGCTGCTCGTAGGCCAGCATGACGCAGGCGAGCTTGGTGGCCGCGTAGACCCCCATCGGCGAGTACTTGCGGCGGGTCCAGTCGAGGTCGTCCGGATCGACGGTGCCCCTCTTGTGCATCATCGAGCCGAGCCACACCACCCGGTCGGTGAGCACGGGGACGAGCTGCTCGGTGAGCGCGAAGTGGCCGAGCACGTTCACCCCGAACTGCATCTCGTGGCCCTGGGCCGTGCGCGACTGCGGGATGTTCATCAGTCCGGCGTTGTTGATCAGCACATCGGGTCGGTGGTCGGCCAGCACCTGACCGGCGGAGCGGACCGAGTCCAGATCGGCCAGATCCAGCTGGACGACCTCCGCCCGATCCGGGTGCGCCAGGCCGGCCCGGGCGGCCTCGGCGCGGGTGGTGTCCCGGCACGCCATCAGAACCCGGGCTCCCGCCGCGGTGAGCGCCCGGGTGGACTCGAGCCCGAGGCCGGCGTTGGCGCCGGTGATGACGAAGGTCCGGCCCGTCTGGTCAGGGATGTCGGCTGTGGTCCATCGACTGGTCATGCGTCCAGGGTACGCACGACCGGCCTCTCGTCGGCCGAGTCGCGCGCCCGGAATGGACCACCCCTGGCGCACGACCGGTCGCGATCCGGACGAACACGCAGCGCGACCCGGGAGCGGATCGGTGAGGGACTACCGGGATCAGTCCCACGTGGCGGTGTCGGGGTCCACACCGTGCGCGCGGGCGTCGGCCTCGACAGCGGCTTCGATCCACCCGGTCAGGCCCGGCTCGAGCGAGTCGTACGTCTCGCTGAAGCGAGGGTCCTGCCGGTAGATGCGCGCCAGCAGCACCTGCATCGAGCGCGTGCAGTCGTAGAACGTCGAGATCGACGCACGATGCCGCTCGACCAGCTCCGCGGCCCGGGGCGAGGCGGGGTCCACCCCGGCCCGCTTGGCGGCGGCCAGGTCGGCGTTGAGCGAATCCGTCTCGGCCTTGACCCGGCGCCAGTCCTCCTTGGACATCGTGCTCGTGCGCTGTCGCGACTGCTCCCACTGCGGGGTGTCGCCCCACTGCTGCTGCGCCTCGGCCTGCCAGTCCTCGTTCCAGTCGGTGCCGAAGATCTCGGCCCGATCCGCGGGTGTCAGTGGTGTGTTCACGGCGATCGCCTCCTTCAGGCGGTCTACTGCGGAGACCATCTCCTGCAGGTGCGAGATGCGGTCGAGGAGCAGCTCGCGCTGCCGGGACAGGTGGGCGCCCTCGTCGACGTCGGGGTCGTCGAGCAGCACCCCGATCTGCGCCAGCGGGAGGCCCAGCTCGCGGTAGACCAGTATCCGGTGGATGCGCGCGACGTCGTCGTCGTCGTACACGCGGTAGTCCGACCACGTCCGTCCACTCGCCGGCGCCAGACCGATCCGGTCCCAGTGGTGCAGGGTCCGGACGCTGACGCCGACGAGGTCGGCGACCGCGCCCACGGTGAGCCCGTCACTCCTCGTCATCGCTCCAGCATCTCTCACATCGACCACCCTGGGCCCTGACGCGACGTCAGGGTCAAGGGCGAGTCGGTACCGCGTCGGCTTACTCGTCGGTAACATCGGGGCATGAGCCGACCCACGCCCCGTGTCTACGACCGACTCCGCGACCTCGTCGCGATCCCCGAATTCCGTTCCGATCCCTCGAGTCGGGAGTCAGACGTCATCGAGGAGGTCTTCACCGGCGAGCCGCTCGCCGAGATCCCCGTGGGCACCGCCGACGACGTGCTGGCGGCCGTCGAGCGGGCCCGCGCCGCCCAGATCGCGTGGGCCGACCGCGAGCCCGCGGACCGCGTCGCCGTGCTCAAGCGCTTCGCCTCCCTGGTCATGCGCGATCGCGAGCAGCTCATGGACATCGTCCAGGCGGAGACCGGGAAGAGTCGGGCCTCGGCGCAGGAGGAGGTCCTGGACTGCCTCATCACCGCACGTCACTACGCCAAGACGGCTCCGGGGCTGCTCGCCCCCAAGCGGGTCCAGGGCATGCTGCCGGGCCTGACCAAGGCCGTGGTCCGACGCCACCCCAAGGGCGTCGTGGGTGTGATCGCGCCGTGGAACTACCCGCTCAACCTCGCCGCCACGGACGCACTGGCGGCCCTGGCCGCGGGTAACGCCGTGGTGATCAAGCCCGCCTCCATCACGCCGTTCTGCGCCCTGGCCGCAGCGGACCTGCTGTACCGCGCGGGTCTGCCCCGCGACCTGTTCCAGGTGGTCCCCGGTTCGGGCCGCACCGTCGGCGGGGCGATCGTGGAGAACGTGGACTACCTCATGTTCACCGGCTCCACGGCCACCGGCCGCACGCTCGGTCGCCAGTGCGGCGAGCGGCTCATCGGGTTCTCCGCCGAGCTCGGCGGCAAGAACGCCATGATCGTCGCGGCGGGAGCCGACCTCGACGAGGTGGCCGAGGTGGCAACCCGCGCGTTCTTCTCCAACTCCGGCCAGCTCTGCATCTCGGTGGAGCGCGTGTACGTGGAGAGGTCGGTGGCCCCCCAGCTCATCGAGAAGCTCACCGCCCGCGTCCGGTCCATGAGTGTGGGCCCGGGCTACGACTTCGAGGCGGAGATGGGCAGCCTGATCTCCCGGGATCAACTGGACACCGTGACCGCCCACGTCGACGACGCCGTGGCCAAGGGCGCCCGCGTCCTGGCCGGCGGTCGCCCCCGCCCGGATCTCGGCCCCCTGTTCTACGAGCCGACACTGCTGGCCGACGTCCCGGAGGACGCCACCTGCTTCGGCGAGGAGACGTTCGGCCCGGTCGTGTCGATCTACCCGGTCGACTCGGTGGACGAGGCCGTGGCCAAGGCCAACGACACCGAGTACGGGCTCAACTCCTCGGTGTTCGCCGCGTCGGACTCGGAGGGCGAGGAGATCGCCGCGCGGCTGCGGACCGGCACCGTCAACGTCGGTGAGGGCTACGTGGCCGGCTGGGGTTCGGTCGCGGGTCCGATGGGCGGCATGGGCGCCTCCGGCGTCGGCCGCAGGCACGGCGACGAGGGCCTGCTCAAGTACACCGAGGCGCAGACCATCGCCACGCAGCGCGTCATGCACCTGGGCGGGCCGTCGTTCCTGCCCCGCACGCGGTGGCACAAGATGCTCGCCCCCGCGACGGACGCGATGCGTTTCCTGCCCGGCCGGTAGGTCGGTCGCGCCCCACGGCGAA